>DASWOE010000407.1:0-1826 GCA_036398875.1 Rhizomicrobium sp. | reverse complement strand
GAAGGCGGTGTAGGGCGCGGCCTCGTCGCGCAGGGTGATGAGATATGGCTCGACGGTGACATCGCCGCCCAAGGCATGGCCGAGCAGCCGATAGACATGGCCGACCTTGGTCCCCCGCCGCTCGATGACGACACCCTGGTCCGCCCGCACATAGGAACAGTCCCGCTTCTCCTCGAAGGTCGAGAACAGGGTCGAGATCGAGACGTTCAAAGCACCGGCCAAGGCCTGCAGCGTCGCCAGCGAGGGCGAGATCTGGCCGTTCTCGATCTTCGACAGCATGCCGCCCGAGATCGACGCCGCGCTCGCAAGATCGGCCACGGAGAGATGAAAGCGGCGGCGCAGCGCGCGTATCTGCATGCCGATGGCACGCTCGAGCGGCCGGTCGTTTACGCCCGGCGCGCCGGAGCCGGTCTCGAGTTCGCTCGCGTCCTCGTCGGAATCGTGTGCCGGTCTCGCCATGGACGCTCTCAAGGACGACCGGCGGCATTAGTGACGCAATCGCGGGTCTCTGTCGATATCGCAGCAGGCTCATGACGCGGCGCCGGAGGAGCCGAGCGCCACGCGCCGAACCTCGGCGCTGTCGGTGGGCTGATGTCCGATCCGATGGGCCGGTGCCGGGGTCTCCTGGACCATGTTGCTCAACCGGCCGATGCCGCTGACCTCCACTTCGACGCTATCGCCGGGAAACATCGGTCGCGAGAAGGCGGGCGTGCCCGTCAACACGATGTCGCCGGGCAGGAAGGTGATGTGCCGCGCAAGGTCCGCCAGCAGATAGTCGATGCCGAACGTCATGTCCGCGACGGCGGCTTCCTGGACCACCTTGCCGTTCACGAAGGTCCTGAGGACCGAGCGGCGGATATCGACGCCGCGCACGATGCCGGGGCCGACGGGGCAGAACCCGTCCTGTCCCTTCACGCGCAGCATGGAGCCGGAATCGGTGTCGCGGAAGTCGTGCGCGCCCACGTCGTTGGCCGGCGCGAAGCCGGCCAGGCAGTCCCACACCTCGTCGCGCGAGACGTTGCGCATCGGCTTTCCGACGATCGCCGCCACCTCGCCTTCGTAGTTCAGATAGCGGCAATCGGCCGGCCGGTTGAGCTTGCCGCGATGCACGTTGAGCGCGGTGGTCGGCTTCTGGAAATAGGTCGGCGTGGTCAGCGCCGGCGCCTTGAACTCGACGCGGCGCGAATCGTAGTTCAGGTGGATGCAGAGGATCTTCGTCGGATCGCAGGGCGCAAGATAGGTCGCGTCCGACTCGGCGATGCTGCGGCCGTCCGGCAGCACCAGGCGCTCGCCATCGACACGCACCCAGACGGGAACGCCTTCATGGAATATCCGCCGGCGTTCGTCGCGCGGGCCGTCGAGCACGGACATCGTCTTCTCCCAGGTCAGACGTCGAACCACATATGCACCTGGCCGGTGCCGACGGCGTTCTCATAGTTCGACATCTTCCGTCCCCGCGCCTTGCACGTCCGGCCGCCGAGCGCGCCCACCATCATGAGATAGTGACCGAACTGGCCCTCGGGATTGAACGGCAGATAATCCGTGTGCAGATCGATAACGGATGCATGATCCCCGTCGTGCCACAAATCGATGATGCGCTCGTCCATGGCGCACGCCTCCGGCGAGCGCAGATTGTCGGTGGTGTAGGCCGAATGGTCGAAGATCGTGTCCAGCGGCCAGAAGGTGTGGCTCATGCCGCCGGAGGCAAGCAGCACGACCCGCCCGTCCGTGCCCTCGATGGCCGCCGACAGCGCCGCGCCGAAGTCGAGGAAATTGTGCCTCTGCGCCGTATGGCAGGTGCCGACCGAGAGCACCCGCTCCTCGAC
>DASWOE010000406.1:0-3032 GCA_036398875.1 Rhizomicrobium sp. | reverse complement strand
GTGTCGGCGCTGGTGTTCCAGGACGACCGCGAGGTCTATTTCGGCGCCTTCGGCTTGGCCGACCGCGAGATGGGCGTGCCGATGAAGCGCGACACGCTGGTGCAGATATTCTCCATGACCAAGCCGGTGACCGGCGTCGCGCTGATGCAGCTCTACGAGCGCGGGCTGTTCAGGCTCGACGACCCGGTGGCGAAATACATTCCCGAACTGGCGGACGTGAAGGTGTTCGCCGGCTTCGACAAGGACAACAAGCCGATCCTGGAGACGCCCCGGCGGGCAATGACGATCCTGGACCTCATGCGCCACACCACCGGCATGACCGCCGGCTATTCCGGCGTGGATTATGTCGAGAGCGAGTTGAAGCGCCTCGACCCTTCGAACCGCACGCATACGCTGGCGGAGGAGGCGCGCCTTCTGGGCCAGGTGCCGCTCGCCTATCATCCGGGCGAGCACTGGCTGTACAGCCCGGCGGTCGATATGCAGGCGCTGCTGGTCGAGCGCCTGTCCGGCGAGCCGTTCGACCGCTATCTGCAGGCGCACATCTTCGGTCCGCTGAAGATGACCCAGACGGGCTATTATGTGGGCCCGGAACGCCGCGCACGCCTGGCCGCGCTATATGACTGGCACGAGGACGGCTCGATGACGCGGCAGGGCGACGACAAGGCCCTTGCGTTCAACACGCAGCATTGGCCGCTGACGCCGGGAAGCTACGGCCTGGCATCCACGCTGGACGATTACATGCGCTTCACGCGCATGCTCGAGCGCGAAGGCGAGCTGGACGGCGTGCGCATCCTCAAGCGCGAGACCGTGCGGCTGATGTCGACCAACCAGCTGCCGGCCGAGATCACCGACCGCTCCTGGCTGCCGAGCAAGGGCCGCGTCGGCTTCGGGCTGGATTTCACGGTCCGTACCGCGCAGCCGCAGGGCGACGAGGCGGCCGGCACGGTCGGTGAATTCTTCTGGGACGGCGCCGCCGACACGCTGTTCTGGATCGATCCGGTCAACCGGATCGCCGCGGTGCTGTTCACGCAGTATATGCCGTTCGGAAAAGTGCCCCTGCACAAGGATTTCCGAGACGCCGTCTACGCCGCATCCCATTGAGGTGATCATGCGTTCGCTGCTGCGCCCGTTCCGCGCGTTTGTTCTTCTATGTCTGCCGAGTCTGGCGCATGCCGAGGACGGCTACGATCTGTGGCTGCGCTATCGGCCGGTCGAAGCAACGTGGCTCGCGCCCTATCGGGCCGGCGCCACCGCGCTGATGCCACATGGCGGCTCCGCCACGATCAGGGCCGCAACCGACGAATTGGAGCGAGGCCTCTCGGGCCTGCTGGGCAGGACCATCACGGCGACGGACAAGATCGCGGCGAACGGCACCGTCATCTACGGAACGCCCGCCACCTCGCCACTGATCAAGAGCCTGTCCGCCTCGCTGCGCGGACTGGGCGAGGAAGGCTACCTGATACGCAGCGTGACGGCCGAGGGTCGCAAGGCGACGGTGATCGCGGCCAACGGCGATGCCGGCGTGCTCTATGGCGTATTCGCGTATCTGCGCCTTCTTCAGACGCGCCAGCCGATCGACAGGCTCGACATCGCCTCGGCGCCGCGCCTCAAAGTGCGCATCCTCGATCACTGGGACAATCTCGACCGCACGCAGGAGCGCGGCTATGCCGGATTTTCGATCTGGGACTGGCACAAGATGCCGGACTATATGTCGCCGCGCTACACCGACTATGCCCGCGCCGACGCGTCGATCGGCATCAACGGCGCGGTGCTGAACAATGTCGCGGCGAACGCGAACATCCTGACGCCGCTCTATCTCGCCAAGGTGGCCGCGCTGGCCGATCTGTTCCGGCCCTATCACATCAAGGTCTATCTTTCGGCGCGCTTCACCGCGCCGATGGAACTGGGCGGGCTGAAGACCGCCGATCCGCTCGACCCGGCCGTGCAGGCGTGGTGGCGCGCGAAGGTCGATGAGATCTATAAATATGTCCCCGATTTCGGCGGCTTCCTGGTGAAGGCGAATTCGGAGGGCCAGCCCGGACCGGGCGACTATCACCGCAGCCATGCCGACGGCGCCAATATGCTCGCCGACGCGCTGAAGCCGCATGGCGGCATCGTGATGTGGCGCGCCTTCGTCTATGCCGCGGAGAATCCGGAAGATCGCGCCAAGCAGGCCTATGACGAATTCGTGCCGCTGGACGGCAAGTTCCGCGACAATGTGGCGGTGCAGGCGAAGAACGGCGCCATCGATTTCCAGCCGCGCGAGCCGTTCCATCCTTTGTTCGGCGCCCTGCCCCACACCAACCTGTTCCTGGAGGTGCAGATCACCAAGGAATATCTCGGCCTTGCGACCAGCCTGGCCTATCTGGGGCCGCTCTATGAGGAGGTGCTGCACGCCGACACCGTGGCGCGCGGTCCCGGCTCGACGGTGACCAGCGTGATCGACGGTTCGCTGTTCGGCAACACGCTGACCGGCATGGCGGGGGTTTCGAATGTCGGCGACGACCGCGACTGGACCGGCTCGGAATTCAACCAGGCGAACTGGTACGTGTTCGGCCGGCTGGCCTGGGATCCGTCGCTGTCCGCGCGCGCCGTCGCCGAGGAATGGACGACGATGACGTTCAGCGACGATCCGCGCTTCGTGCGGCCGGTGGTCGATATGATGATGGCGTCGCGCGAGGCGGTGGTCGATTATATGACGCCGATGGGGCTGCATCACATGATGGCGACCGGCCATCACTACGGACCCGGGCCATGGGTCGATGATCTGGCGCGGCCCGATTGGAATCCGGTCTACTATCACAAGGCCGACGCCGGCGGGCTCGGCTTCGACCGCACGGCCACGGGGAGCAATGCCACGTCGCAATACGCGCCGTCGGTGGCGAAGGAATTCGAGGACATTCATACGATCCCCGAGAAATACCTGCTCTGGTTCCATCACGTACCGTGGTCCTACAAGCTGAAAGCGGGCCGCATCGTGTGGGACGAGTTGGTGGTGACCTATGACGAGGGCGTAGCGGCGACGGCGCGCG
>DASWOE010000405.1:0-5576 GCA_036398875.1 Rhizomicrobium sp. | reverse complement strand
GCGGCGCGCATCGCCATCCAGCCCCAGGTCGGCGCCTCGACCTATACGATCACCGACGCGGCGATCGAGAACCAGCCGGGCGGCGACAACAACCTGCTCAACCAGGTCGTGCTCCAGGCCCCCGGCGTGGCGCAGGATTCGTTCGGCCAGCTGCATGTCCGCGGCGAGCATAACGGCCTGCAATACCGCCTGAACGGCATCATCATCCCGGAAGGCATCTCCGTGTTCGGCCAGACCCTCGATCCGCGCCTGGTCGGCTCGCTCAAGCTCATCACCGGCGCGCTGCCGGCCGAATACGGGTTGCGCACCGCCGGCATCATCGACGTGCAGACAAAGACGGGCTTCGACAATGGCGGCGAGGTCTCGGTCTATGGCGGCAGCCACAACGAGATCCAGCCGAGCGTGAACTACGGCGGCTCTTCGGGCGGGTTCAACTATTTCGTCTCGGGCGATTACAACACCAACAGCCTCGGCATCGAATCGCCCGACGGTTCCGTCGATCCGTTGCACGACCGCACCAAGCAGTGGCACGGCTTCGCCTTCGCCCAGGATATCCTGGACGCCAACTCGTCGGTCACCGCCATCCTCGGCACGTCCAACGACATGTTCCAGATCCCCAACCAGCGCGGTTTGGAACCGGCAGGCCTCGACGGGATCAGCGGCGCCGGGCCGGGCGGGGTGCTCTCCGCCAACGGCCAGTCCCTGTTCCCGAGCAATGCGCTCGACGAGAACCAGCGCGAGATCACCCATTACGGCATCGCCAGCTATCTGCGCGATTTCGGCAAGGCGGACATCCAGGTCTCGGTCTATGGCCGCTTTTCCAGCCTGTTCTTCACGCCCGATCCGCTCGGCGACCTGCTGTTCAACGGCATCGCGCAGACCGCCTACAAGCGCGACGTCGCCTATGGCCTGCAGGTCGAGGGCGCCTATCACCTCAGCGACACCCACACCCTGCGCGCCGGCCTGATCTACCAGGCCGACGATCTCGCCAGCCGCACCACCTCGCAGGTCCTGGGCGTCGATGGCGCCGGCATGCAGACCCTGCCCGACACCCCGCTCACCATCCCGGACAACGCCACCAAGCACGCCTGGAGCTACAGCCTGTATCTCCAGGACGAGTGGAACCTGATCCCCGATACGCTGACGCTGAATTATGGCGTCCGCTACGACCAGTTCGGCGCCTTCGATTCCGAGGATCAGCTCAGTCCGCGCGTCAACTTCGTGTGGACGCCCGACGATGCCACCACCGTCCATGGCGGCTACTCGCGCTACTTCTCGCCGCCCCCGATCGAGTTGATCGCCTCGACCGACATCGCGCTGTTCGACGGCACCACGGCGGCCGCCGGCAGCCATCTCGACGACACGCCCAAGGCCGAGCGCTCGGACTATTACGATCTGGGCGTGCAGCGCACGGTCGATGGCGGCTTCACCCTGGGGCTGGACGGCTTCTACAAGATGTCGCGCAACCTGGTGGACGAGGGCCAGTTCGGCGCCCCGATCATCCTGACGCCGTTCAACTATCTGAGCGGGCGGCAATACGGCATGGAGTTCACCGGCACCTATGACGACGGCGGCCCGCTCACCGCCTATGTCAACGGGTCCTATGAACGGGCGGTCGGGCGCGACATCGTCTCCAGCCAGTTCCAGTTCGATCCGGGCGATCTCTCGTTCATCGCCACCCACTTCATCCCGCTCGACCACCAGCAGATCGTCACGGTCTCCGCCGGCGCCTCCTATCTGTGGCAGGGCATCCGCTTCTCGACCGATCTGCTCTACGGTTCGGGCCTTCGCCGCGACGGGGCGACGCCCAATGGCGACCACGTCCCCGACTACACCCAGGTCAATTTCGGCGTCAGCCACACCTTCAATCCCTGGGGAACCAAGGGTCTCAAGGTCAGCGTCGATGTGCTCAACCTGTTCGACGAGCAATACGAGATCCGCGACGGCACCGGCATCGGCGTAGGCGCGCCGCAATTCGGACCGCGGCGCGGCTATTTCGTGGGCCTCTCCCAGGCGCTCTAGGCGGACGCGGGCGGCCCCGGCCGCCGCCCGCTTCTTCCTCCTCCCAGCGAGCAGGTCCGTGCGATGAACGACGCGAAGAAAATCGTCCTGACGACCGCCAACGTGCTGTTGGAGCGCGGCGGGAAACCGTTCGCCCGGCTGCCCGATCTGCGGGTCGCCGCAGGCCGGTCCGTCGCGATCGTCGGCCCGTCTGGCTGCGGCAAGACGACCGCGCTGATGGCGCTGGCCGCCATCCGCGCCCCGCAGCACGGCGCGATCGAAATCGAAGGCACCGATCTGTGGTCGCTGGGCCGGAGCGGACGGGACGGATTCCGCGGCCGGCGCATCGGCCTGGTGTTCCAATCCTTCCATCTGATCGATGCCTTGACGGTCGAGGCGAACATCGCGATGGCGGCGCAATGCGCCGGCCATCCCTTGCGCGAACCCGGCCGTCTGGAACGCCTGGTCGAACGCCTCGGGCTGACGGCGATCCGATCGCGGCGGGCCGATCGGATCAGCCACGGCCAGGCGCAGCGCACGGCGATCGCGCGGGCGCTTCTGAACAGGCCGGCCGTCATCCTCGCGGACGAGCCGACTTCGGCCCTGGACGATGCCAACACCGAGGCGCTGATGGCGCTGCTGGTCGAATCCGCCCGGTCGGAGGACGCGGCCCTGGTCGTGACCACGCATGACCGCCGCGTGCTGAACGCCGTCGATACCGTCGTCGAAATGGAGGCGCTGCCATGATGGCGCTCACGCTGGCCTTAGCCTATCTGCGGCGGCGCTGGGGACAGGCGCTGCTTTCGATCCTCGTCGGCGCGCTCGGCGTCGCGGCGGTGGGAATAGCCTATGTCGGGCTGGACGCGCTTCCGGCCGCGGCGGAGCGGTCCTGGGGCGGGGTGGACCTGGTCATCGGGCCGAAGGGCTCGGCGCTGGACCTGGTCCTGTGCTGCGCGCTGCACATCTCCGATCCGCGCGGACTGGTCTCCGAGAAGGCGGCGATGGCCGCCGCCGCGCATCCGCTGATCCGCGTGGCCGCGCCCATCGCGCTGGGCGACAATATCGACGGCTGGCGCATCGTCGGCACCACGCCGCAGTTCCTGTGGGTCTATCGCACCGACGTGGCGCAGGGGCGGATCTGGCGCAAGCCGCTCGAAGCCGTCCTGGGGGCCGATGCGGCGGCAGCGCTTCATCTCAAGATCGGCCAGACCTTCATCGGAGCGCATGGCCTCGCGGCGGGCGGCGAGATGCACTCCCAGTTTCCCTACCGCATCGTCGGCATCCTGCCGCGCACCGGCTCGGCGCTCGACCGCCTTGTCCTCTGCGACATCGAAACCGTCCGCTACATCCACAAGATGCACCAGGAGGACGAAGCCGCCGAGACCGGCGTGACCGAGACCTATGTCAATCTTCCCGACGCGGCGACGGCCGTCATCGCCTCGTACAAGAGCCCCGTGGCCGCGCTCCTGGTGCCGCGCCTGATCGAGGCCGATCCCGCGCTCAGCGCGGCCAGCCCCAGCTTCGAAATCGCCCGGGTGATGAGCTATCTGCGGCCCCTGACCCTGGCGGCGACGGCGCTGGGGATCCTGCTTGTCGCCATCGCGGCCGCCGGCGCCGCTGCCGCCCTCATGGCGACGATGAACGCCCGCACCCGCGACCTCGCGCTGCTGCGTGCCTTGGGGGCCGGACCGGCAACCATCGCGACGGTCGCCATCGCCGAAGCGACGATGATCGCGCTGGCCGCCCTGCTGCTGGGCATCGGCCTCGCGGCGCTCCTGTTCGGCGTCGGTGGCGCCATCCTGGCGGAGCGCACCGGCTTTCTGATCCGGCCGCAGATCGATCCGGACGCCGTCCTCTATCTCACCCTCGGTGCCCTGGCGACGGGCCTGGTCGCCGCCCTGTTTCCCGCGATCCGTGCCGCGCGCACGCCCATGGAGGAGCTGCTTCAGTCATGATCCGGAAGATGTTGACATTGGCATTCGTTGTTCCGGCCTTTCTGTTGAGCGCGGGATTCCGCCTGCAACAGAAGATCCTTTCCACCGATCCCAACGCCCAGCCCGCCGACGAGCGCGCGCTGCAGGACCGTCTTCCCAAGGCGCACGACGCCCTGTGGTCGAAGCTGCTCGACAGCAAGGTCGCCTACGACAACCGCACCGGCATCTACAGCATCACCGTGTCGCCCCAGATCAGGGCGCTGGCGAACCGCAGGGTCACGGCGATGGGCTGGGTGCTCCCGCTGGACGGGTCCGACCACACCAGGCATTTCCTGCTGACGCGGCGAACGCCGGTCTGCATGTTCTGCCCGCCCGGCGAGCCGAACGAGGTCGCCGAAGTCGTCAGCCCGACCGCGATCCCCTGGACCGACAAGCTCGTCACGGTGAACGGCGTCTTCAACCTGGTGAACAACGGGGAGAAGGGGATTTTCTTCAAGATCGATGCAAGCTCGGTGCGCTGACCCGGCAGGCTGCGAGCAGCAGGCGGGCCCGCGCGAGCGTCAGGCCGCCGCGCCAGGCGGCGCAGATCCTTCCGGCCGGCGACAGCGCCCGGGCATAGGGTAGGATTGCGTCGCCGTCGCCGGCCAAAAGCAGTGCGGCGCGCGGCGGCTGCCGGGTGATGGCGATGGCGGCGCTTTCCAGTCGCGGCGACACCGTTCGGATCGTCTCCCGCGCCCGCGCCTCCTGGTCGAGGAGGACGATGCGCAGCCGCAGCCCGTCCTTTTCGAGCGCCGCCAGCACGGGCAATTCCAGCCGGCAGGGAACGCAGGTCGGCGAGTAGTAAACTTCGAGGGTCGGTGGCGGCGGTACGGGCATGGCGAACCCTAGCCGGGCGGGGGGGCCATCCGCCAACGCCGCTCCCGGTCCGGCCGGTTGCCGAGGGCCAGCCGCAGACCCGGACCCGGGAATCGGCCGGTCCCCTGTCAAGCGATCAATTCGCTTGCGCCTGCCCGGGAGTAGGGCTTAGCCTTTTTCCGCCAAGCTGTTGTTTCGCGGGGGCGAATTCATGCGTTCCCCGCGCCAATAAACTGTTGACAGCTAGTGCCCTTTGGCCAATAACCCGCGGTCCGCAGCCAACCCTTCCGAAAGGCCCGTGAACACGTTCGTGAGACGAAACGGACGCGGCTTTGGTGCCGCCTCGGAACTGGCGCGTAAGCAGTTGAGCCGGTTGCAAAATCGAATGGAGGGGTGCCCGAGTGGCTAAAGGGGACGGACTGTAAATCCGTTGGTTTCACCTACGTTGGTTCGAATCCAACCCCCTCCACCAACCGGCGGAAGAAGGAAGTCGAGACAGGCGGGTGTAGCTCAATGGTAGAGCAACAGCCTTCCAAGCTGATGACGAGGGTTCGATTCCCTTCACCCGCTCCAACTGTTCGGCGGACCGGACAGGAGCATTGAGTGCCGCTTCAAGCGGAAGACGAAGAACGAAGGATAACAGGTTATGGCGAAGGCCAAATTCGAGCGTAACAAGCCGCACTGCAACATCGGGACGATCGGGCATGTCGATCATGGCAAGACGTCGCTGACGGCGGCGATCACGAAGGTGCTGGCGGAGACGGGCGGGGCGACGTTCACGGCCTA
>DASWOE010000404.1:0-2946 GCA_036398875.1 Rhizomicrobium sp. | reverse complement strand
GCCGGCGCGCCCCTGTCGCAGCCGCAGCGCGACGCGCTCCGTGCCGAGGTGCGCCGCCGCGTGAAGCCGGAATACACCGCCGAGCCCTATGGCGCGCCCGCCTATCTGCAGCTGTCGCTGCACGGTCCGGCGGAGATCGCGACGGGTGCCGAAGACGGCTCCGAGATGGGCGTCTACTGCCATCTCAAGCAGCCGCAGCGGGAATCCAATCTGCGTCTGCGTCTGGAAGAGTATCTGCCGTTCGGATTGAGCTACGGACTCATATTTTCGACGTAAGTTGAAAATGCGGTCCGTCCTGGAACAAGGGGCGACGCCATGCCTGGGGATTATACGAGATTCTCGTTCAAGCGCGAAAAGCGCTACTCCGATCTGCTTCAGCAACAGGGTCGCGTCGCGCTGGAATCCGATTGGAACGAGGCATTCGAGATCGCGCGCAATCGCACCCGGCTGCAGGCGCTCGATACCTTCGGTCCGTTCGGCGTGCCGCCGCTCACCAACAAGGATGCGTTCAAGATCGGATTCATCGCGGGTTCGTCGGCCGATCTGTCGATCCATCCCGGCCGCGTCTATGTCGATGGCATCCAGGTCGAGCTGTTCGATAGCGACAACGCAACCTATCTGCATCAGCCCTTCTATCCCGCGCCCGTGCCGCCCCTGCCGATCAGCGGCGATGCCGTCGTCTATCTCGACGTCTGGGAGCGCGAGATCACCGCGATCCAGGATCCCACCCTGCTCGACGCGGCGCTCGGCGGCGTCGATACGACGACGCGCCTGCAGACGGTGTGGCAGGTCAAGGTGGCGCCGCATGCCGGCGCGGTATGCGGGCTTGCCGTCGGCGACCCGCCTTCGGCCGGGCGGCTCACCACCGAAGCCATCGCGCCGCCGGCGCCCGACGATCCGTGCATCCTGCCCCCGGCCTCGGGCTATCGCGGGCTGGACAATCAATGCTACCGCATCGAGGTCCAGAAAGGCGGACCCGCCGGTACTGCGACGGCGCTGTGGTCGCACGACAATGCCTCGATCGTGTCGGCGGTGCGCGGCATGACGACGTCGGGCGGCCGCACGACCCTGGCGGTCGATCGCATCGGCCGCGACCAGTTCCTCCGCTTCGAGGTCGGCAAATGGGTCACGGTGACCGACGACTATCGCGAACTCATGGGCGAGGCCGGAGACCTGGCCAAGGTCTACGACATCGACGAGTTCAACAACCTGATCGTGCTCGACATCGCGTTGCCGGCCGGCGGATCGCGGCCGTTCGGCGCCACGCCGGCCGATCTTGCGGCGCGCCACACCCGCGTTCAGCGCTGGGACGGCACCATCGCGATCCCCGGCAGCAACGTCCCCGTGCCGATCGAGCAGGGCATCCAGGTCCGCTTCACCGCCGATCCCGTCGGCGGCTCGTTCCGCGTCGCCGATCATTGGTCGTTCTGGGCGCGCACCGCCACGGCCCAGATCGAGATCCTCACCGCCGCCCCGCCGCGCGGCATCACGCATCACTACAAGCAGCTCGCCGCGATCACCGGCCTTCCCAATCCGACCAAGATCACCGACTGCCGGCCGACGGAAATGTGCTGCTGCACCTATGTCGTCGGCGTCGATGACGACATTCAGCAGGCGATCGACAATCTGCCCGCGGTCGGCGGCTGCATCTGCCTGAAGACCGGCGTGCACGATATCGCTGCAACGCTGACGCTGGCGCGCAACAACGTGAAGATAGAAGGCGAAAGCCCCGGCGCGATCGTGCGGATCGCGTCGTCTTCCACGGTCCTTGCGATCTCGGGCGCCACCGGCATCGAGATCGCCGGCGTCGAATTCCAGAGCGCCGGCGCGACCGGGGGCGTCGTCAGCGCGACCGGCGTCACCGATGCCGCGATCGTCGATTGCGTCGTCAAGGGCGGCGACGTCCAGGGAGCGCAGCCTTCGATCGGGATCAGTCTGTCGGGCTGTTCGCGATTATACGTCCTGCAGACGAGGATCGAAGGGGTGGGGTGGGGCATCTACGGCACCGGCAACGCCAGCGGAAACCTCGTGTTCGAACGCAACTGGATCTGGCGCAGTGACGACAAGGGCCATGTCGGCACATCGCAGGTCACGACGGGAATCCTCGTCAAGGCCCTGGCCGGGCCTTGCCGGATCGAGGAAAACGTCGTCACCGGCATGCTGCAGGGGATCGTCATCAACGACCGCTCCGCGACCAATGATCCGCCGGCCTCGGACATGCGCGCGGCGATCGTGTCGCGCAACCTGATCTATTGCCCGGTGCGCAACAGCGAAAAGGGCAACGATCCGCCGCTGGTGGCGATCGACGTCGCGGCGGACGAAAGCGTCGTGTCGATGAACCTGATTTCCTCGATGGGCGGCGCCGCCCATATCGGCATCCGCGCCACCGGACAGGGTCTCCAGGTGGTCGATAACCAGCTCCGCTGGGCGGACGCGGCGATCGCCGCCCCGGCCAAGGGCGCACCCGGCCGCATCGGCATCGAGATCGGCTTTACCGCGAACGGGGCGACCGCGCCGACCGCCGATGCGCGCGTGCGCGGAAACCTGGTCGCCGGCTACGGCGCGGGCATCGTGGTGGCGGCCGCCCTGGACACTATCGTCAGCGAAAATACTGTCACCCTCGATGCCGGCGCCGGAAACGCGCCGTCGGGCGTGGGCATTTTCACCTATCTGAGCCTGGCGACACTGATCGAGAACAATGTGATCGTCAACGCGGGACAGGCCATTTCCTGTTTCGCGGGCATCGACAACCGCGTCTCGTCGAACACCGTGACCAATGCGACGCTGGGCATCGCGCTGGCGCTCGAACTCGGGCCGGCGGTCGATCGCAATCGCGTCGCCATTGTCGCCGAATGCGGCGTCATCGAAGTGATGGTGGGCGGGCGCTGCGACGTGGTGGAGAACCGGATCACCAATTGCGGCGTGGCGGGCGTCGTCGGCCTTCTC
>DASWOE010000403.1:0-7880 GCA_036398875.1 Rhizomicrobium sp. | reverse complement strand
CTTGTTCTCTTCGTAAGGGATATCGGCGCGGCGCAGCTTGCCCAGCAGCTCGTCGGGGTTTTCGCTTTTGAAAGCGATGTGGTCGAGGCGGCCGGTCTGGACCTTGGGGCGGTCCAAAGCCTCCTTCTTCATCAGATGGACGATCGGCACGCCGGCGCAATAGAGCCAATAGCCGGGAAAACTCATCTGCGGCCGGAAATCCTCGGTGAGGCCCAGCATATCGACATAGAAATCGCGCGTGACCTTCAGGTCGGCGCATTCGAGGGTGAAGTGCTCGAGCATTACGGCGGGCATGGCGTCACTCCGGCATCGATCGCGGCAATTCTCCCGCGTCAGGACTTCGCGGTCAATTCATCCAGCAGGCGTTTGAGCTCCGGCGTCTTCAGCAGGTCCTTCGCGATCCGCGCACCCTGCTGTGCGGCCCAAGCCTGGCGCTCGGCGGTGGGCCTGCTCAGGAGTGGCGCCACCCCGGCCTCCTCCACGGTTTTGGCGACTTCCCGCATCTCCTCCGCGCGGCGGCGGCCATGCAGCAGGGCGCGGCTGATCATATAGGCGGCTTGGGTGGGCCAGTCCGGATGGGGGATCGTATCCCTCAGCGAGGCCAGCACATCGGCCTCCACGCCGTAATGGCGCGCCGCCAGCATGCTCTCCGTGAGCAGGGCTTCGAGGCCCTTGATCAGCACGCTGCGGCACATCTTGACCGCCGAGGCCTGGCCGATCTCTTCAGCATAGAAAGTCATGTCGAGATCGAAGGGCGCCATCGCGGCGATGAAGTCCTTGGCGTGCGGGCCGCCGAGAAGCATGGGCGAGCGGATGCCCTTGGGCGGGATGGAGGACATCACCGCGGCTTCGACATAGCGGCCACCGGCCGCCTCGATGAGCGCGCCCGCCTGGCGCTTGGTGCCGGGCGAGACCGAGTTCAGGTCCCAGAACCAGGTGCCGGGCCGCATCGCAGAGAGGACGGAGCGGGCGGCGGCGAGGTCCGAACCGGCGGTGACGGCGCTGACGATCAGCTCGGCATCTGCCACCGCCTCGCCCGCGCTGCCGGCCTTGCGCCACGGTCCTTGCGCGGCGGTCGAAGGACCGCTCACCGGATCTGCGAAGAGAATGTCGAACAGGCGGATGTCAACGAGCCCAGCGGCGTGGAACTGGCGCGCGAAGACCTGGCCGACTTCGCCATAGCCGACGATCGCCATGCTCCCGGGCGCGGTCATGACTCGGACTCGGTGTCGATTTCGGCCTCCGTCGCTTCATTGTAGCGGCGGCCGTGCACGGCGCGGGCATTGACCAGGGCGTCGAGGCGGCCGAGCGTCGCCGCGTCCAGCGCGAGATTGCGGGCGGCCCAGTCCTCCTTCAGGTGATCGAGGCTGGTCGTGCCGGGAATGGCGAAGACATGCGGCCCGCGCGACAGCACCCAGGCGAGCGCGAGCTGGGCCAGGGTGCAGCCGGCATCGCGGGCGATGGCGGCGAGGCCGTCGAGCAGTTTCAGGTTGGCCGCGAAATTACCGCCCTGGAACCGCGGCATGGCGCGGCGGATGTCCTTGTCCTGGAGCGCCGACGCATCGCGCAGGCCGCCGGCGAGAAAGCCGCGTCCGACCGGGCTGAAGGCGACGAAAGCGATGCCGAGTTCCTTGCAAGCGGCGAGCGTGGCGATCTCCGGATTGCGGGTCCACAGCGAATATTCGCTTTGCAGCGCGGCGATGGGATGCACTGCGTGGGCCTTGCGCAACGTCGCCGCCGACACTTCGGAAAGGCCGATGGTCTTGATCTTGCCAGCCGTCACCAGATCGGCGAGCGCGCCGACGCTTTCCTCGATGGGCACGCGTTTGTCCCAGCGGTGCAGGTAGTACAGATCGATGATCCCGGCCTGCAGCCGCGCCAGGCTTTCGTCGCAGGTCTTTCTGATCTCGTCCGGGCGGCCGTCGATCTCGCGCTGGCCGGCGGCGTTGCGCGAGATGCCGCATTTGCTGGCCAGCACATATTCGCCGCGGCGCGACTTCAGCACTTGGCCGATCAGCGTCTCATTGGCGCCGAAACCGTAGAGCGCAGCGGTGTCGAGGAAGGTGCAGCCCATGTCGAGCGCGCCATGCAGGATCTTGGCGGCGGTTGCGCCATCCGGCGGCGAGCCGTAGGCGTGGCTGAGCGACATGCAGCCGAGCCCGATGGATGGCGCGGCAAAGGGACCAAGCTTGCGCGTCGCCGTCATTGCGGCAGGCTCAGGCTCTTTTCCAGCCGGTCGAGCGTCTGCATCGCTGGCAGGACCTGTGCCACGCTGGAGTTGGGTTCGCGGCCTTCGCGGATGGCGGCGAAGAACTCGCGGTCCTGAAGCTCGATACCGTTCATCGACACCGCGACACCCTTGAGGTCGATCGGCTTCTCGTTGCCATCGACCAGGTCGTCGTAGCGCGCGATATAGGTGCCGTTGTCGCAGATGTAGCGGAAGAAGGTGCCGAGCGGGCCTTCATTGTTGAACGACAGCGACAGCGTGCAGATTGCGCCGGACGGCGTCTTCAGCTGGATGCTCATGTCCATCGCGATGCCCAGCGTCGGGTGGATCGGGCCCTCGACCGCGCGCGCGATCGTGACCGGCTCGCCGGTCTGGTACATGAAGAGATCGACGGTGTGGCAAGCATGGTGCCACAGCAGATGGTCGGTCCAGCTGCGCGCCTGGCCGAGCGCGTTCATGTTGGTGCGGCGGAAGAAATAGGTCTGCACGTTCATCTGCTGGATCTTGAGCTCGCCTTTTTTTATCCGGCCCCGCACCCATTGATGGCTGGGATTGAAACGGCGGGTGTGGCCGCCCATGGCGATGAGGCCGGTCTCCTTCTGCACCCGCGCCAGGCGCTCGGAATCCGCCAGATTGTCGGCGATGGGAATCTCGATCATCACATGCTTGCCGGCGCGCAGGCACAGCTCGCCCTGGTCGGCGTGCATCTGGGTCGGCGTGGTGAGGATCACCGCCTCGACGCCGGGCTGCCGGAGGCTTTCGGCGAGATCGGTGGTCCAGTGCGGGATGCCGAACTTCCCGGCCACCTGCCTGGTCGTTTCCGGCCGGCCGCCGGCCAGCGACACGACCTCGACGCCGGCGATGTTGCGGATCGCTTCGAGGTGCTTGACGCCGAACGCACCCTGCCCCGCCATCACGATCTTCATGCCGCGGCCTTTCCCTTGCGCTGTTCGTGGAATTGCTTGGTCTCGAGGATGATGGCGCCGACGCCGGTGGACGACGCCGGGACGTGGTAGAAGCGGTAGACCTCTTCCGCCGCTTCGCCAAGCGCGCCGCGCATGATCAGCCACATCACGAGCTCGATCGCCTCGTTGCCGGCCTCGCGCAGATATTCGATGGGCTGGATCCGGGTCAACCCGTCCGGGTCCGCGGTCAGGCCGTCGAGGAATTTCTTGTCGAACGCCTTGTTGATCAACCCGGCGCGCTTGCCCTGAATCTGATGCGACATGCCGCCGGTGCCGAAGATCACCGCGTTGAGATCCTCGTCCCAGCTCTCGACCGCTTTCCTGATGGCCTTGCCCAGATTGTAGCAGCGGTTGCCCGTCGGCGCGGGATATTGGATGACGTTGACCGCCAGCGGGATCACGCGGACCGGCCATGCCTTGGGCGCATCGAACAGCAGCGTCATCGGCACCGTCAGGCCGTGATCGACCTGCATCTCGTTGACGATGGTGATGTCGAACTCGTCGAGCACCAGCGACTGCACCAGGTGCGACGCGAATTCCGGATAGCCTTTCACCACGGGCACGGGACGCGCGCCCCAGCCCTCGTCGGCGATCGGGAATTCCTCGCCGCAGCCGATGGCGAAGGTCGGGATGATCTTGAAGTCGAAGGCGTTGACGTGGTCGTTGTAGACCATGATCACGACGTCGGGCTTGGCCTCCGCCATCCACGTCTTCGCGGGCTCATAGCCCTTGAACAGCGGCGCCCAATAGGGCTCGGCGGTCTTGCCGTTATCGACGGCGGCACCGATGGCGGGGGTGTGCGAGGTTCCGACCCCGGCGATGATCTTGGCCATCAGGCTTCTCCACGCTCTTTCTTGGACCGCCAGCCTTCGACCGAGCGACCGCCGCCGATCATCATGTCCATGTATTGCTGCTGGGTCATGCCGGTCATTTCGGCAGCCATGTATTGATAGGAGTGCTCGTCGGTGAAGGCGAGCTTGGCGAGCGCATAGGACACGCCGCCGAGCGTGAGCAGGGTGTTCCAGTCGCGCTTCATCACCGCCTGGCGCTGTTCTTCCAGCATCGGAAATTTCTTCAGATAGACATACTCGCCGGCCAGGAACTCCTTGCGGTTCGTCGCGCTCATCAGCGAGTAGAGGAACTGGTTGAGGTGATAGCCCTTGCGCGCGCGCTGGGCGTCGAACACCGTCGTGCCGGGAATGTCCTCGTAGTCTTCGATCTTGGTCATCAGCGGCTCCAGTACAGCCTCATGGGATTGTCGATGAGGAGCGCCCGCTGAAGGCTTGCGGTCGGCGCGATCTTGGCGAGCGAGTTCACCAGCACGCCATCGTCGGGCATGTGCGACTTCATGTTGGGGTGCGGCCAGTCGGTGCCCCACAGCACGCGGTCGGGGAAGCGCTTCACCAGATAGGAGCTGAACGGGATGACGTCGTCATAGGGCGGCCCCTGGAGCGTCACGCGCTCCTCGCCGCTCACCTTGGCCCAGAAATTGGGATTGTCGTCGAGCAGGCGCACGAAGCGCTGGAAGTCCGGACCATCGACCGGCCTGGACACGTCGGGCCGACCCATGTGATCGATCACCACGGTCGTCGGCAGCGATTTGAGGAACGGGGTCAGGTCTTCCATATCGGGCGCCTCGAAATAGACCACGACATGCCAGCCGAGTTTCGCCACGCGCTCGGCGATGCGAAGAAAAACGTCGCGCGGCGCGGAATCCACCAGCCGGCGCAGGAAGTTGAACCGCACGCCGCGCACGCCGGCATCGTCCATCACTTTCAAAGCATCGTCGCCGACATCGCCGCCGACCACGGCGACGCCACGCGCCAGGCCGCCGGCGGATTTCAGCGCATCGACCATCGCGTCGTTGTTCTTGCCGTGGCAGCTCGCCTGCACGATCACGTTGCGGGAAAAACCCAGGAAATCGCGCAGTGCGAACAGCCTTTCCTTCGGCGCGTCGCAGGGCGTGTATTTGCGCTCCGGCGCATAGGGGAATTTGTCGGCCGGCCCGAAGACGTGGCAGTGCGCATCGACCGCGCCGGCCGGCGGCACGAATGGCGGCTTGGTCGGATTGGGACAGAACGGCAGATAGTCAGGATCCATGACGGTCTCTGTTACCCTTCGCGGATGGTCGTAACCCCACTGTGGGCGAAGCCTTAACCCGCCGCTTGCGCAAGCCGGGCGCCAAGGCGCGGATAGACGCGCCGGGCATTGTCCTCGAAAATCTTCGCCCGGACGGTGTCGCTCAAGCCGAGCGCGTCGAAGTAGCGCTTGGTGTCGTCGAAATACTGGCCGGTCTCAGGATCGACGCCGCGCACCGCGCCCACCATCTCAGAGCCGAACAGGATGTTCTCGACCGGAATCACCTTGAGCAGCAATTCGATCCCCGGCTTGTGATAGACGCAGCTATCGAAGAACACGTTCTTCATCACGTGCTCGATCAAGGGCGGCCGCTTCAGCATGTCGGCCAATCCCCGGTAGCGGCCCCAATGATACGGCACCGCGCCGCCGCCATGCGGAATGACGAAACGCAGCGTCGGGAAATCCTTGAAAAGGTCGCCCTCGATGAACTGCATGAACGCGGTGGTGTCGGCGTTGATGTAATGCGCGCCCGTCGCGTGGAAATTCCGATTGCACGAACCGGACACATGGACCATCGCCGGCACGTCCAGCTCGACCATCTTCTCGTAAAGCGGATACCAGTGCCGGTCGGTCAAGGGGGGCGAGGTCCAATGCCCGCCGGACGGATCGGGATTGAGGTTGCAGCCGATGAAGCCCAGCTCGGTCACGCAGCGCTCGAGCTCGGCGGCGCTGTTGGCCGGGGGCACGCCCGGCGATTGCGGCAATTGGCAGACGCCGACGAAATTCTCCGGATAGAGCCCGCATGCCCGCGCGATCAGATCGTTGCACAGACGCGACCAGACCTTGCTGGTTTCCTCGTTGCCGATGTGATGGCCCATGGCCGAGGCGCGGGGGCTGAAAACCGTCAGATCGGTACCGCGCGCGCGCTGGAGCTTGAGCTGCGCGCCCTCCAGACTCTCCCGGATCTGGTCGTCGCTGATCTTGGGCAATTCCTTGGGCGCGAGCGAGGGGTCTTTCAGGGCTGCGATCTGCGCCTGGCGGAAGGCGTCGTGCGCGGACGGCGCCGTCGTGTAGTGGCCGTGGCAGTCAATGATCATGGAGACACCAGCTTCGTTGGGGAGCGGAGGTTAGCAAAATCGTCCGAGGCCGCGCCACAATTTCGCGTACCGCGCCGCCCCCAGGCTGATCGGAATCAATAAGGATTTCGCGGTGGCGCATAGGCTTCGCAGATTCGACGGGAGCGACCAAGATGAGCGGCGAATCCGGACGCATTATCGAGGGAACAACGCTATTCGACGGCACGATGGCGCGGAAGGGCCTCGCGCTCAATCGGATGTTCTATTCCTTCAACGATGCGGCAAATCGCGCCGCATTCCTGACGGATGAGGACGGCTATTGCGCGCAGTTCGGCCTGACCGCCGAGCAGCGAGACGCCGTGCGCCGCCGCAACGTCCTGGCGCTGATCGCGGCGGGGGGAAACATCTATTACCTGGCCAAGCTCGCGGGAATATTCAAGCTGAACGTGCAGGACCTCGGCGCGCAACAAACCGGCATGACGGTCGATGCCTTCAAGGCACGGCTCGCGGCGGCAGGGAGGTAGACATGGCGCGCATCGTCGGCGGTCTTGGGACCTCGCATGTTCCCGCAATCGGCGCCGCCATCGCGGCCGGGCGCCAGCAGGAGCCTTATTGGAGGCCTTTTTTCGACGGCTACCCTGCGGTGCACCGCTGGCTGAAGGCCGCGTGCCCCGATGTGGTGGTCATTTTCTACAACGACCACGGACTGAATTTCTTCCTCGACAAGATGCCGACCTTCGCGGTCGGCGCGGCGAAGGAATATCGCAACGCGGACGAAGGCTGGGGCCTGCCGGTGCAGCGCCCCTTCGCGGGCGACCCGGACTTTTCCTGGCATGTCATCGAGGCGCTGCTGGCGGAGCAGTTCGACCTCACGACCCGCCAGGAGATGCTGGTCGATCACGCCGTCACCGTGCCGATGTCCCTGATGTGGCCGGGCCAGGGCGATTGGCCGGCGAAGATCGTTCCGATCGCCGTCAACACCGTGCAGCATCCCCTGCCCTCGGCGGCGCGATGCTTCCGGCTCGGCCAGGCGGTCGGCCGCGCCATCGAGCGCTACGCGCCGAATCTCAACGTCCTCGTCGTCGGCAGCGGCGGGCTATCGCATCAGCTGGACGGTGCGCGAGCCGGCTTCATCAACAAGCCCTTCGATCTGTTCTGCATGGACAGGCTGGTCGATGATCCGCAGGCGCTGACGAAATATTCCACCGCCGATCTGGTGGAGCAGGCAGGGACCCAGGGCGTCGAGCTGCTCAACTGGCTGGCGATGCGGGGCGCGCTTGGCGGCCGCGTCTCGAAAGTGCACAGCAATTATCACGTCCCGGTCTCCAACACGGCGTCGGGTATATTGCTGCTGGAAACCAGCCATTGCGCGCCGCAGCATGACCTGCCCGATCTGGGCATAGGTGGAGTTCCTTAAGGAGAAACGCCAGCCAGGCGGGGTTTTCCAGGTCGTCGATTAAGAGGCCGTTGACCTCGCCGCAATATAATCCGTCCCGAAGGAGTGCAGAAAATGACTGCAACCGGGGGTCTGGC
>DASWOE010000402.1:0-5192 GCA_036398875.1 Rhizomicrobium sp. | reverse complement strand
CGGCGCTGCCGCGGCATCGCCGCGTGCTGGTGACGGGCGCGACGGGCTTTGTCGGTTCGCGGCTGGTCGAAGGGCTGGCGGCGGCGGGACACGAGGTGATCGTGCTGACGCGCGATGCGGCGAAGGCGGCGGTCTTGAGGCCGCCCTTCACGCTGGTGACCGATCTCGACCAGATCGGCGGCGGCACGCGGATCGACGCCATCGTGCATCTGGCGGGCGAGCCGGTGAGCGGCGGTTTGTGGACGCCGAAGCGCCGGCGCGCCATCGTGGAGTCGCGCACGCGGCTGACGGCGGGGCTGCTGCTGCTGATCGCGCGGCTGGAGCGCGCCCCGGACGTCCTGGTCGGCGCCTCGGCGATCGGCTGGTACGGCCTCACCGGCGACGAGGAACTGGACGAGGGCGCCAATGCGGCGCGCGATTGTTTCAGCCATGCGTCCTGTGCCGCGGTCGAGGCCGCGCTCGACAAGGCGCGGGCGTTCGGCGTGCGGACGGTGGCGCTGCGCATCGGGTTGGTGCTGGGGACTGAGGGCGGCCTGCTGGCGCGGCTGCTGCTGCCGTTCGAGTTCGCGATGGGCGGCCGGATCGGATCGGGGCGGCAATGGATGAGCTGGATCGCGCGCGACGACCTGGTGCGGCTGATCGTGCATGCGATCGTCACGCCGGAGCTGGACGGACCGGTCAATGCGACGGCGCCGGCGCCGGTACGCAATGCGGAATTCGCCGGCGCCCTGGGCGCGGCGCTGCACCGGCCGGCGCTGCTGCCGCTGCCGGCGCCGCCGCTGAGATTGCTCGGTGACTTCGGCAAGGAATTGCTGCTCGGTGGCCAGCGCGTGCTGCCGCGCAAGGCCCTGGCGAGCGGGTTCGCGTTCTCCTACCCAACGCTGCCCGCCGCGCTCGCGTCGATGCTCGGCGCCAAACCGATGCGCGAGCACATCCCCCACGCCGAAGCCGCACATCGGTGGCGGTTGGGCTAACCTCTCCCGCTCGCGGGAAAGGACGATAGCGTCAAACTTACCGCCACCTTAAATACAGCTTGTGGTCCTTGAACTCGAACGACCGCATCCGGCGCAGGAAGGCCATGCCGAGCAGGGATGAGTCCATCGCCGCCTGGTTGACGCCGACGCGGACGTCGTCGAGGCGGATGGGGCCGAGGGCGAGGCTCGCCACGGTCGTCTCGGCGCTGTGGCCGAGGCCGTTGGCGGTGTAGATTTCGCGATCATAGGACAATGCGCCGGTGTCGATGCCGGCGCGGCGCGCGTCCTGCGGCGACAGCACGATGTCGCTGGCCCCGGTGTCGATGGCGAAGCGCACGCGGATGCCGTTGACCGCGCCGACGGCGCGATAGTCGCCGCCGTCGGTCTCGGTCAGGACCACGGTGCGCGCATCGAGCGCGCGCGGCTCCGTCGGCCGGAGTTCGCCGGAGACGCGGTCGCCCACCTCGCTGAGCACGTCGCGGAAGCTGTAGCCGATCGTCAGCAGCGCCGCGATGCCGAGCCAGATCGCGATGTTGCGGAGCGTGTCGCGGGCGCGGAACTGGCGGCCGAACAGGACGGCGCTGCCGAGCAGCGCCAGAACGGCGACGAGGCGCACGAGCCAGGCGGCGTCCATGTCCGACAGCGAGACTTCGGGGAAGACATGGAACAGCGCCCACAGGCCGATGCTCAGGGCGGCCAGGAAAGCCAGCCAGATATAGACGCGCGCCGGATGCGGCGGCGGGCGCGGGGCGTCGTCGCGGCGCCAGGGGTCGTTGGGCATCTTGACCATCCTTACACAGAATAAAATTAAGTCCCCAATCGTCACGGCGCGCGAATGCGGGCCATCCAGGTGACGCTGCTATGCCTTCTGGCGTTTGAGCGGTATCAACTGGGTGGCCCGCATTCGCGGGCCATGACAAGTGTAGAATGGCCGGCGGCTACTCGAATTCCATCACCGTTGCCGCGCCGGCCTGGATGCGTTCGAGCAGCATCGGGCATTCGGGGATCAGGCGCTCCATCCAGTATTTCGCACCCGTGAGCTTGTTCCTGTAGAACGCGGCATTGGATGGGGCGGCCGCGAGCCTGGCGAGCGCGACCTTGGCCATGCGGCCCCACATCCAGCCCACGACCACGATGCCCATCAGGCGCAGATAGTCGGTGGCGCCGGCGCCGGCATTGTTGGGATCGGCGAGGCCGTTCTGCGCCAGCCACAAGGTCGCGTTCTGCAGATTGTCGAGGCCGCGCCTGACGCCCTTCACGAAGGGCGCAAGCGCCGCGTCGGCGGCATTCTCCTCGCACCATCCGTTGATCTGGCCGAACAGCGCGAAGGGCGCGGCGCCGCCCTTGCGGCCGAGCTTGCGCCCGACCAGATCCATCGCCTGCACCCCGTTGGCGCCCTCATAGGTCTGGTTGATGCGGCCGTCGCGCACGAACTGCTCCACGCCATTGTCGCGGATATAGCCGTGGCCGCCATAGACCTGCATGCCGAGATTGGCCGCCTCGAAGCCCATGTCGGTGCAGAAGGCCTTGAGCACCGGCGTCATCAGGTCGGCGAGCAGGCCGGCCTGGTCGGCCTCAGGGCGCTGGGAGCGCGCCAGCGCCATGTTCACCGTGGTCCACATGGCGAGCGCGCGGGCGCCTTCGATGAAGGAGCGGCTGTGCAGCAGCATGCGCTTGACGTCGGGATGCACGATCTCCAGGTCGGCGGACTTGTCCGGCTCCTTCGGGCCCGTGAGCGCATGGCCGACGCGGCGCTCATGCGCATAGGCATAGCCGTTCTGGTAGGCGACCTCGCCGATGGCGATGCCCTGGATGCCGACGCCGAGGCGGGCGCCGTTCATCATGCCGAACATGCCGGCCATGCCGGCCGATGAGTGCCGCTTCTCGCCGGGCTTGGGCGGGGTCGGCTTGGGCCCCAGGCGCCAGGCCGTCGCCTCGTCGAAATTGAGCACGCAGGTCGCCTGCGCCTTGATGCCCATTTTCTTTTCAATTCCCCCGGTGCTCACGCCGTTGCGCGCGCCCACCTTGCCGTCCTCGGCGACGAGGAATTTGGGCACCATGAAGAAGTTCACGGTGGAGAGGTCGTCGTGGATCTGGCCGTCCGCGTCCGGGATCTTGGCGATCACCATGTGGATGATGTTGTCGGTGAGGTCGTGGTCGCCGCCGGAGATGAAGATCTTGGTGCCGGTGAGCTTGTAGGTGCCGTCGGGCTGCTCCACCGCGCGGGTCTTCATCAGCCGCAGATCGGTGCCGCAGTTCGGCTCGGTCAGGCACATCGTGCCGCACCACTCGCCGCTGATCATGCGCCTGGCGATGTGCTCCTTCATCCAGGGCTCGCCGGTGCCGAGCAGCGCGCCATAGGCCGCGCCGGTCAGGCCCGGATACATCGCGAAGGACTGGTTGGCGCTCATCGCCATTTCGGCCACCGCCATGGCGATGGTGATCGGCATGCCGGCGCCGCCATATTCGGCCGGCGCGAGCAGGGCGCCCCAGCCGGCCTCGGAATAGGCCTTGTAGGCTTGCTTGAACCCCTTGGGCGTGCGCACCACGCCGTTCTCGAAATGGGCGCCTTCCTCGTCGCCGGACTGGTTGATCGGCTGCAGCACCTCTTCGCAGAACTTGCCGGCGTTGACGAGAATGTCCTCGACCAGATCGGGCGAGAGGTCGGCGAAGCCGGGCAGGTCGCGCAGCGTGTCGATCTGCAGGAACTCGTTGAGGACGAAACGGTAGTCGTCGAGCGGCGCGCGATAGATGGGCATGGGGGCTCCGGTTCGAAGGGGCGAGAGGCGACCTCAGGATAGAGAGCGGCGGCGCCGTTCGCCACTGCGAATTGGACCCGCTTGACGCGAAGGCGGGCTTTGCGCGTAGTCGCGCCATGGAGCGGAGACCGGGCGGTTTGCGAAGGATCGGATGCGGGCTGGCGCTCGGCCTCGCGGTTGCGCTGGCCGGCGGAGCCGCCGCGCCGCAGCGCGTGGTATCGACAAATCTGTGTACGGACGAATATGTCTTCCGCCTGGTGCCGCGGGCGCATATCGCGGCGCTGAGTTTCGAGGCGGGCGACCGCCATCCGGTGGTCTCCACCATCGCCGACAAGGTCGGCGGCATCGCGCAAATCCGTCCCTCGACCGAGGCGGTGCTGGCGTTGAGGCCGGACGTCGTGGTGGTGTTCGAAGGCACGCTGGGCAAGATGCGCGCGAACCTCAAGGACCTGGGCGTCCCTGTGCTGGACGTGCCCTATGCGGCATCGCTCGGCGACATCGCCAGGACCACCCGCTTGCTGGGCGCGGCGCTGGGCGCGCGCGCGACCGCGGAGCGGTTGCTGGCGCAGATGGATGCCACGCTGGCCCGGGCGCGGGCGGGCGCGGCGAAGCCATCCGTGCGTACGCTGATCTATGAGCCGAACGGCTATGCCGCCCGCGGCCCGGTGACGGAGGAGCTGATGGCGCTGGCGGGGCTGTCCGATGCGGTGCCGGGTTACACGCCCACGCGCAGCGGGCGCATTCCGGTCGAGGCCGTGATCGCGGCGGCGCCGCAATTGCTGATCTTCAGCGGCGAAAAGCGGGCGGTACAATCGCGCGCCGATCTGGTGCTGCACCATCCCGCGCTTGGCGCGCTGGACGGCCGCACGGCGACGGCGTGGGACCCGCTGGTGCCGCTCTTGTGCGCCGGACCGTGGTCTGCCGACGCGGCCGTCCGTTTTGCGCGGATGGGCCGGCAGGCGCGGCGGCTTGCGCCCTTCGGCGCGCGCCCCTAAAACCGCTGCCAGAGCGCGACGGACAAGGGAACGCGGTAGACGCCGCGGCTGCCCCCGCAACTGTGAGCGGCGCAACGCACATCCACATGCCACTGGGAAACCGGGAAGGCGGATGATGCGGCCGCGAGCCAGGAGACCTGCCCCGCGCGTCGTCCGCCATGCGCCGGGGTCAGCGCGCGGCATGCGGAAGGTCCGCTGGAGGCGACTCGAAGGAGTGGCCCGTGGACGGATCGGTATCGGCCGGCACTATGTTTCAGAGCGCGGTGCGCGTGCATGGCGCGAGCGTGGTGCTGTGGATCGTGCTGGCGCTCGCCTTCGCGCTGTCGTTCCTGATCGGACCCATGGATCTTTCGCCCGGGGCGTTGCTGGACGGCCTGTTCACGGGCCATGGCGCCGCCGGCGTGATCGCGCGCGAGATCCGCCTGCCCCGCGCCGGGCTGGGCGTCGTGGTCGGCGCGGCGCTC
>DASWOE010000401.1:0-5926 GCA_036398875.1 Rhizomicrobium sp. | reverse complement strand
TCGTCAACAGCCTGCAGATCATCGCCAGCATCCTCATGCTCAAGGCCCGGGCCGTGAATTCGGAGGAGACGCGCCAACACCTGCAGGACGCGCATCGGCGCGTGATCTCGGTTGCGGCGGTCCAGCGGCACCTGCACAGTTCGGGACGCGCCGACATGATCGAGATCGCGCCCTATCTGGAAAAGCTGTGCGAGTCGCTCGCGGAATCGATCATCGGCGACGAGCGCGCCGCGAAGCTGACGGTGACGTCCGATCCCTGCCGGATGCCGTCCGCCGACGCCGTCAGCCTGGGGCTGATCGTGACCGAGCTGGTCATCAACGCGCTGAAATACGCCTTTCCCGACCAGCCGGCCGACGCGGCCGTGGTCGTGCGGCACGAGGTGAACGGGGCGGACTGGAAGCTCACGGTGTCCGACAATGGCGTCGGGCGCAGCATCGAGGTCGCGGCCGGCAAGGGCGGGCTCGGCACCAGCCTGGTCAATGCGCTGGCGCACCAGCTCAACGCCAAGGTCGAGACCATCAGCACCTCGCGCGGCCTGACCGTGACGGCAACGCATGCGACCTTTGCGTCGCGCTTTCCGGACGCGGCCTGACGATGGATCGCATTCCGCGCGGCTCCGATCTGACGCCATCCGAGATGGCCGCCTTGCGCGGCCTGATTTCGCGCGGCATCGGCAGCAAGGCAACCGTGCCGAAGCTTTGCCGCGAGCGGCTGCTGGCGCTGGGCCTGATGTCGGCGGTCATGGGCCTGTTCATGCCCACCCCGGCCGGGCGCATCGTCGCCCGGATGATGCAGTAGTCCGTCTGGGCGGCTATCAGCCGAAGCGGCCGGTGATGTACTGCTCGGTCTGCTTCTTCTCCGGCGCGGTGAAGACCTTTTCGGTCGGGCCGAACTCGATCAGCTCGCCCAGATACATGAAGGCGGTGTAGTCGGAGGTGCGGCTCGCCTGCTGCATGTTGTGGGTGACGATGACGATCGTGTATTCCGCCGACAGCTCGTCGATCAGCTCCTCGATCTTGGCGGTGGAGATCGGATCGAGCGCCGAGCACGGCTCGTCAAGCAGGATCACTTCGGGGCGCGTCGCCACGGTGCGCGCGATGCACAGGCGCTGCTGCTGGCCGCCGGAAAGCGACAGGCCGGATTCGCGCAGCTTGTCCTTGACCTCGCCCCACAATGCGGCGCGCTGCAGCGCATCCTCGATGCGGCCGTCGAGCTCGGAGCGCGGCATGCGCTCATAGAGCTTAATGCCGAAGGCGATGTTGTCGTAGATCGTCATCGGGAACGGCGTCGGCTTCTGGAACACCATGCCGACGCGGCTGCGCAACAGGTTGGTGTCGATCCGGTTGGACAGGATGTTCTCGCCGTCCAGCATCACTTCGCCCTCGGCGCGCTGGTTGGGATAGAGCTCGTAGATGCGGTTGAGGATGCGCAGCAGGGTGGACTTGCCGCAGCCCGACGGGCCGATGAAGGCGGTGACCTGCCGGTCGTAGAGCGGCAGCGTCACGCTCTTCAGCGCCTTCGCGGCGCCGTAGTAGAAATTGAGGTCCTTGATATCGACTTTGGTGGCGGTCGGCGCGGCGTCCATGAACTAGCTCCGCTTCGGTTGAAGGAGACGGGCGATGATGCTGAGCGAAAGCACCGTCGCGGTGATGAGAAGTGCGCCGGCCCAGGCCAGCTGGTGCTGGATCTCATAGGCCGAGTTGGCGAAGTTGAAGATGACGAGCGGCAGCGCCGCCATCGCCTGGTTGGGATCGAGCGACCAGTTGTTGTTGCCGAGCGCGGTGAACAGCAGGGGCGCGGTCTCGCCCGAGATGCGGGCGATGGCGAGCAGCACGCCGGTGACGATGCCGGCGCGGGCGGCGCGCCAGGTGACGGTCCGGATGACGTTGCTGCGCGGCGCGCCCAGCGCCGCGGCCGCCTCGCGCAGCCCGTTGGGCACCAGCAGAAGCATGTTCTCGGTCGTGCGCACCACCACCGGCACCACGATCACGCCCAGCGCCGCGATGCCGGCCCAGCCCGAAAAATGCTGCGCCGGCACGACCAGGATCTCGTAGATGAAAAGGCCGGTCAGGATCGACGGCGTCGACAGCAGGATGTCGTTGACGAAACGGATGACGACCGCCAGCCAGGAATGGCGGCCGTATTCGGCGAGATAGGTGCCGGCCAGGAGCCCGATCGGCGTTCCCAGCAGAACCGCGGCGATGCTCATGAACAGGCTGCCGGCGATGGCGTTGGCCAGGCCGCCCTCGTCGCCCGGCACCGGCGTGATCTCGGTGAACAGCCGGGGCGAAAGGCCGCCGAAGCCCTTGATCAGCAGCTCGCCCAGGATGAGCGTGAGCCAGAAGATGCCGAACACGGCGGCGGCCACCGACAGGATCAGGAAGAAGCCGTTCCACACCTTGCGGCGGGACATCAGCAGCGAGCTCTTGCCTTTCATGTGCGGCTTCCCGAGCGGCGCTCCAGCGTGCGCAGCATGAGCTGCGCCGAGGCGAGAACGACGAATGTGATGAAGAACAGGATGAGGCCGAGCTCGATCAGCGAGGCGTGATAGAGATCGCCCACCGCCTCGGAAAACTCGTTGGCGACGGCCGCCGAGATGGTCGTCGCCGGCGCGAACAGCGATTCATGGATGTGGTGGTCGTTGCCGATCACGAAGGTCACCGCCATGGTCTCGCCCAGGGCGCGGCCGAGCGCCAGCATCGAGCCGCCGACCACGCCGGAGCGCGCGAAGGGCAGCACAACCCGCCACATCACTTCCCAGGTGGTGCAGCCGAGGCCGTAGGCGGCCTCCTTCAGCATCGCCGGCACGGTCTCGAACACATCGCGCGTCACCGCGGCGATGAAGGGCAGGACCATGATGGAGAGGATGAAGGCGGCGGTGAACATGCCGATGCCGTAGGGCGGGCCGGCGAACAGGTCCTCGAAGAAGGTGATGCCGGTCCTGGCCGCGATCCAGGTGCAGCCGTCGATCACCCAGGGCTGCACGTTCTGCTGGAACCAGGGCGCGAAGACGAACAGGCCCCAGATGCCGTAGATGATCGAGGGGATGCCGGCCAGCAGCTCGATCGCGATGCCGATCGGCCGGCGCAGCGGGCGCGGGCAGATCTCGGTCAGGAAGATCGCGATGCCGATGCCGATCGGCACGGCCAGGAACATGGCGAGGAACGAGGTGACCAGGGTGCCGTAGATCGGCGCGCGGGCGCCGAATTTTTCGAGCACCGGGCTCCAGATGCCGTCGGTGACGAAGCTCCAGCCGAACGCCTGGATCGCCGGCCAGGAGCCGATCACCAGCGCGACCATCAGGCCGCCGAACAGCGTCAGGACCAGGAGCGCGGCCAGCAGGGTGAGAGCCCGGAACCGCGCGTCGCGCGATCCGCCCTTGGCCACTGCGGCTGCTCGTTCGGGGGTGCTGATCATTTGCTCGGCGAGGGCAGTGTCGGCCATGGGGTGGCGCCAGTCCTAGACGGATGGAGGGGACAGCCGGAAGGCCGCCGGAAAGACATGATTGAGAACCCATCGGAGCGGCGTTGCGCGCAAGGACCATCACAGTTTTGCAAAGGTTTTGTGACGGCGGCGGGCGGGAACCGAGCTAAAATGATAAGGTATTGTTTTCAAAGAAAAAACCGCGCGGGTTCTGCCCGCGCGGCTCATTGTCCGGGCGCCGTTTAGCGGCCGGCCGTCACGACCACATCGAAGCTGTCGCCGGCCGAATTGGTCACCGTCCAGTGTTCCCCGACCGGATGGACCGCCAAGGAGGAACAGGATTGCGGCGGGCCGTTGGGGATGCTCGGCGTCAGGCAGAGCGTCGCGCCATTGTCCTTGGTGACCCATTGTCCGGGATAGCTGAGCGGCTTGCCGTCGGGCCCGGTGCCGTTGGCGGTATAGGTGCCGTCGGCATTGAAGAGCAACGTGCCGACCGCGCCGGTCTTGGCGTTCCTGGTCGTCACCGTGTTGCCATAGGTGGCCGCCATCGGGTCGTCGGCATAGGCCGCTGTGCCCGCGAGCAGGAACGCGCCGGCGAAAGCCAGCATGGAAATACGCATGAATGATCCTCCTTGGAAGTTTCCCCGTCGCCCGGTGGGTCCGGACGTGAACGAAGGTTAACCGTTTCCGCGCGAGCCCGGAACCCGGACGTTAAAGCTTTCGGAAGGCTGTTGCGGGCTAAGCTGGCCGCTCAATTGTCGAACGGGTTGGACCGGTTGGGCGCGCTTCGCACAGGACTGGGCTTTTTGGCGTTCGTGCTGCTGATCGTCGCCTTCGGCGACGTCGTGCTGCACAACGGCTTCACGCTGATGCCGCCGATCGTATTCGCCAGCCTGCTCGCGATCGTGCTGGGTTTCCTGCTGCACGAATTCGTCGTGGCGCGCCGGCGCACCGAGATGCTCGACCGCCAGGCGGTGCAGCTGAAGTCGGCCGGCACGCGGCTGGAACAGTCGCTGGCCGCGGCGGCCGCCTTCAACGCGCGGCTGAACCAGAGCGAGGCGCGCTACAAGGCGCTGGTCGATGCCCAGGGCGATGCCATCTGCCGCCGCGCGCCCGACAGCCGGCTGACCTATGGCAACGAAGCCTTCTTCAAGCTGTTCGGCCTCAACCCGCAGCGCGCCATCGGCCAGCCCTTCGCGCCGGAGCTTCATCCCAAAAGCCTGGCGCCGCATTTCGGCAGCTTCGCGGGGCTGGAAAGCGGGCGCGCCCGCGTGCGCTACGACCAGCATGTGCGCACCGCCTATGGCTGGCGCTGGATCTCGTGGGAAGACTACACCGTGCGCGACGCCGCCGGCCGCCTCATCGAGGTGCAGAGCGTGGGGCGCGACATCACCGAGCGCAAGGCGCTGGAAGACGGCATCGTCGATGCGCGCGACAAGGCCGAGGCCGGTTCGCGCGCCAAGTCCGGCTTCCTCGCCACGATGAGCCACGAGATCCGCACGCCGATGAACGGCGTGCTCGGCATGGCGCGCCTGCTGCTGGAAACCGAGCTGCGGCCCGAACAGCGCACCTATGTCGATGCGATCAGCAAATCGGGCGAGGCGCTGCTGATGCTGATCGGCGACATCCTGGATTTCTCCAAGATCGAGTCGGGCGCCTTCACGCCGGAAGAGGACGAGGTCGAGCTGCGTCCGCTGATCGAGGGCGTGGTCGAGCTGTCCTGTCCGCGCGCGCACGAGAAGGACATCGAGCTGGTGGCGGCGATCGAGCCCGCCGTTCCGGACGTCATCCGCAGCGACGCCGTGCGGCTGCGCCAGGTCTTGACCAACCTGATCGGCAATGCGGTCAAGTTCACCGAGCGCGGCGGCGTCGATATGGAGGTGCGGACCGTCGAGACGAGCGAGCGGCGCTTCCTGCGCTTCGACGTGCGCGACACCGGCGTCGGCGTGCCGAAGGAAAAGCGCGACGAGATCTTCCACGAATTCGTCCAGGCCGATTCGAGCCATGCGCGCAAATTCGGCGGCTCGGGCCTCGGCCTCGCCATTTCGAAGAAGCTGGTCGAGGCGATGGGCGGCGAGATCGGCATCGACGAGGCGCCGGGCGGCGGCAGCCGGTTCTGGTTCACCCTGCCGCAAGTGGTCGTCAAGGCGGCGCCGCAGAGCGAGCCGCCGCTGGCCGGGATATGCGCGGCCATCGTGACCCGCAATCTGGTGCTGCGCAACGGCCTGGCGGCGCAGATCAAGGCCGCCGGCGGCAGCATTTTCGCGCCCGGCGATGCCAAGGCGCCCGACGTCATGCTGGTCGATGCCGGCACCGATTCGGAGCCCAATCCGCTGAGCAGGCCAGACCGCGCCGTGCCCGCTTTGGTGCTGCTGACGCCGGCGGCGCGGTCGGGCCTCGTCGCCCTGCGCGAGCTCGGCTTCAAGGGCTATCTGGTCAAGCCGGTGCGGCAATCGACGCTCGTCGCCCGGCTCACGCGCCTGCCCGAGACCGCCGCGGCGT
>DASWOE010000400.1:0-8044 GCA_036398875.1 Rhizomicrobium sp. | reverse complement strand
CGGGTCGGATCGCTGGCGAAGGAATGGACCGAGGACAGGACGCCGGACCGCACCAGGAAAGTGCCGATCAGGCTCAAGGAAAATCCGGCGATGGCGAGCAGCAGCGACCAGGAGCGGAAGGCGCCGGTGCGCTCGGTGGCGAGGGTCGAGTGCAGCAGCGCGGTGGCGATCAGCCACGGCATCAGCGAGGCGTTCTCGACCGGATCCCAGAACCAGAAGCCGCCCCAGCCCAGATCGTAATAGGCCCACCACGAGCCCAGCGCGATGCCGAGCGTCAGCGCGATCCAGGCGGCGAGCATGAACGGCCGCGCGGCGCGCGCCCAGTCCCGCTCCTTGGCGATCAAGGCGCCGGCGGCGAAGGAGAAGGCGGCGGACAGGCCGACATAGCCGGCATAGAGCATCGGCGGATGCATCGCGAGGCCGGGATCCTGCAGCAGCGGATTGAGGCCGGCGCCCTCGAACGGCACCGGATCGAGCCGCAGGAAGGGGTTGGAGGTGAACAGGATGAAGACGAGAAAGGCGGCGGCGATCAGCCCCTGCACGCCGAGCGCCGCGCTGGTCAGCCGCGCCCCGCCGCGCCGCGCGAAGGCGACGGCGGCGGAATAGATGCCGAGCACCAGGACCCAGAGCAGCATGGAGCCCTCATGGTTCCCCCACACGCCGGAGATCTTGTAGATCAGCGGCTTCAGCGTGTGCGAGTTCTGCGCCACGTTGAGGAGCGAGAAATCGTCGGTCACCGCGGCCGTGGTAAGCGCGCCGAAGGCGAGCGCGATGAAGACGAAGAGGCCGAGCGCGCCGGCCGACGCCACCTCGCGCGCCAGCCCCGCCTGGGGCCGCGCCCCGGCGAGCCCGGCCATCGCCTGGACCAGGGCCAGCGCCAGCGCGAGGCAGAGCGCGAGAAGTCCGATCTCGCCCGTCATTGGCCTTCCTTCCAGCGGCCGGCACGCTTGAGCGCATCGACCACTTCGGGCGGCATGTAGCGCTCGTCATGCTTGGCCAGCACCTCGCTGGCGGCAAAGGTGCCCCCCGACGACAGCGCGCCGAGCGCGACGACGCCCTGGCCTTCGCGGAACAAAGCCGGCAGCACGCCGCTGTAATCGACCTTCACGCTGGCCTTGCCGTCGGTGACGACGAAGCGGACATCGGCGCCGGGACCGTGGCTGACGCTGTGCGCCGCGACGAGGCCGCCGATGCGGAAGTTCACGCCGGCCTGGACGTGCTTCGCGAAGACGTCGGAGGGGCTGTAGAAATAAAGCACATTGTCCTTGAGCGCGATGACGACCAGGACGGCCGCGACCGCGCCGGCGCCCAAAAGCGCGATGGCGAAGGCAAGGCGGCGGCGTTGCTTGGGATTCATGGACGGCGGACTCGTTTGCCGGCTGGGTCCCCTTCCCTTCGCGTTGCCGGCGCAACGCTCAGCCGGGGATGACAGTCGGACTCTGGTGAGACCCAAGCGATACGCGGGAGCGCAAATATAGCCCCCGACCGCGGCCGGACCAAACTTGAGCCCCGCTTTGGCCCAATTTGCCGCGGATGGTGCGGCGACAGAAGGGGACAGCCGATGAGCCGAGTCACATTCGCCTTCGCGCTCGCCGCGATATTCGCATTGGCGGCGTGCTATCCGCCGGTGACGACGCATCCGGTGGGCACGACGGCGGGGCTGGCGCCCGATCCGGCGCTGACGGGCCTGTGGAAGGGAACCAACTCCGACGGCAAGCCAGGCTATTTCCATTTCCTGCAGCAGAGCGACGGCACCACCGTCGCGCTGATCGTGGAAGCCGGCCCCAAGGCCGAGGACTGGAACGTCGCGACGCTGACCACCGCGCGGCTCGGCGCCAACCGCGTGATGAACGCCACGCTGCAATGGACCAACGACAAGCCGGAAACCGCCCCGCCGGGAACCGTGCCGGTGCTCTATCGCATCGATGCCAGGGGGACGCTGACGCTGGCGCTGATGGACGAGACCGCGGTCAAGGCGGCGATCGCCGCCGGCAGGATCAAGGGCACGGTGGGGACGGGCGAATTCGGCGACGCGATCATCACCGCCGACCCCAAGGCGCTCGACGCCCTCTTCGCGTCGCCCGGCGCGGTCAAGCTGTTCGCCGAGCCGTTCTTCACGCTGCGCAAGGTCGAGTGACGCCGCGCCTAATGCGCGGCGCGGCGCAGGATCTCGTCCGCCAGGCCGGTGTCGTAGGCCAGGCCCGCCGGCGTCAGCACCATCTCGCGCGGGTATTCGGCGCGCGCCAGGCCCTTGCGGGTGAGGGCGTGCCACACCGACTCGTTGAACAGCCCGGTCGCGTCCTTGCCCGACACCATCGCGTCGCCGAGATGGAAGTGATCGCCATGGGCGCTGGGGAATTGCGAGATCAGCACCTCGCCGCCCGGCCGCGCGGTCGCGGCGCCCGGAATCCGGGCGATGGCCTGCAACAGGGTGAGCGTCCGCAATTGCAGCGGGTTGAGCTTCAGCGGGTTGTGTTTGGGCGGCATGTCGTTCCCTAAAGGCACGCGAGGACGCCTCCCTTTGGCACGGCTTCACGCGTCATGCAATTTCCGCCGCCGCCGCTATAGTCCGCGCGCTTCTTCAGACGGGACGCTGCCGTGGCGGAATATCTGGCCGGACCTTTCGACGGGCTGCGCGTGGTCGATTTCGGCCGCTACATCGCCGGCCCCTATTGCGCCGCGCTTCTGGGCGATCTGGGCGCCGACGTGATCCGGGTGGAGAAGCGCGAGGGCCGCGAGGACCGCACGCTGGTCTCGCTGGGCGAGAACGACGACGCCGGCCCGCGCGAAGGCGCCATGTTCCTGCAGATGAACCGCAACAAGCGCAGCCTCACCTGCGATCCGATGAACGCGGCGGGGCGCGAGGTCGTGCGCCGGCTGGTGAAAAGCGCCGATGTGGTGGTGGCCAACCTGCCGGCCGAAACACTGGCGGCGATGGGGCTGGACTGGGACAGCGTCGGCGCGCTGAACCCGCGCGCCATCCTGGCGGTCGGCACGGCGTTCGGGCTCGAAGGCCCCTATGCCGGCCGGGTCGGCTTCGACGGCGTGGCGCAGGCGATGTCGGGCGCCACCTGGTTCTCCGGCACCGAAGACCAGCCGGTGCGCTGCAGCGCGCCCTATGTCGATTTCGGCACCGCGTCGCTGCTCGCGCTCGGCGTCGCCGCGGCGCTTCGGGTGCGCGAGACCACCGGCAAAGGGCAATTGGTGGAAGGCGCCTTGCTGCGCACCGCGCTGACCTTCTTCGCGCCGACGCTGATCGAGGAAGACGCGCTGAAGATCGGCCGCGTGCCGTCGCTCAACCGCAGCCAGACCGCGGGCCCCTCCGACATCTATAAGGCGAAGGACGGCTGGATCACCGTGGCGGTGAACGGCGATCCCCTGTTCCGCCGCGCCGCCAGGCTGATCGGGGCGCCGGAATGGCTGGAGGATCCGCGCTTTTCCTCCGACAAGGCGCGGGGCGACCATGGCGAGATCATCTCGGCGCGCGTCGGCGCCTGGATCGCGCAGCGCAGCAGCGCCGAAGCGGTCGCGGCGTTCGAGGCGGCGCGCGTGCCGGCCGGCCCGGTGCTCAGGCCCCGCGAGACGCTGGACGATCCCCATGTCGCGGGCGGCGATTTCTTCGCGCGCATCGACTATCCCGGCATCGGCGCGGCCAGGGTGGCGGCCACGCCGGTCAAGCTGCACGGCACGCCCGGCACGGTGCGCAGGCGTCCGCCGACGCTGGGCGAGCACACCGACGAGGTGCTGGCCGAACTGGGCTTCTCGAAGATGGAAATCGCGGCGCTGAGACAGGAAGGCGCGGTGTGACGCCAGGTGCTTTTGCAAATCCATGCTTTGATGCAGCACGCGGACGATCACCACGCCGCCTTTCGTCTTGCGGTAGAATTATTGTGTGGGACCGCACGCCGATCTTGAAATGGCCTGGACGGACGTCATCGCAGGACCGGCCGCGCGAGGGCTTCGAGGCGATCCGCCTGATCGTGGCCCGCAATTCGATGAGGTAGTGGCTGGCCTGAACGTTGCCCCACCGGTCGGCGCTGTAATCCCAGATCTCATCCAGATCCGCTTCGGCAAGCGGCGTCAAAATGAAATCGGACATCAGCTCTTTTTGGCAACGGGCTTGCGCTTGCGCGCGCGATATTCCGCGTTCTTGCGCTTCAAGAAAGCGTCGAAGTCGAATGGCTGCGGCGGCCCGCTGTTCTCGCCCGCGATCAGCGCGGCGCGCAGCGCCTCAAGCTTGGCTTCGTCCTCTTCCAGACGCCGAAGCCCGGCGCGCACCACGTCGCTTGCCGAGCCATAGCGCCCCTTCGCGACCTGATCATCCACGAATGCCACGAAGTGATCGCCCAGGCTGATGGAGGTGTTTTTGGCCATGTCGGAGAATACCAAAAACTGGTACCAGCGTCTACGCCGCGGCGGCGGCCTGTTGCGCGGCCTTGCCGCGGCGGCGCAGCAGGTCGGCCTCTTCCTCGCTGAACAGCGCGGCGGTCAGCCGGCAGGCGATCTCGAACTGGCTTTCGACCACCGCGCGGCGCGCGCCGGCCGCCACGCGCAGCTCCTTCACCACGTCTTCGTTGTAGTTGCGCAGCGCCTGGGACATGTCCTCCTCGGCGTTCTTCTGCGTCGCGCCGAACGAGGCGGCGGCGGCGAAGGGGCGGCAGCCCGCCACCAGCCTGGCATAGCGCAGCGCCCGCGCGCCCTTGTCGGGATCGACGGGGCGGTTGAAGTCGGGATATTTCGGGCCGCCGCCGAAGCTGCCGCTTTTCTGCAGCGGCAGCGCCGCGGCGAATTCCTTGGGCGCGCGCTCCATGAAGCCGTCCATGGTCTCGGCGAGCGCGGCACGGTCCTTCATCAGGCGCTGGCCCCATTTGCCGTCGCGGCGGATCTCGATGCCCTTGACGATGCCCGAGGACAAGGCGGTGAAGTGCGAGAGGTTGTCGATCAGCGCCCCTGCATCGAAATCGGGATGGTGCGCCTCGCGCACGGCGCGGCCATAGGTCTCGATGTCGCCGAAGATGATCTCGCCCACCAGCCCCATATCGGTCGAGCTGATCAGCGTGTCCTTGGTCTGGCGCGAGACCATGAGCGGCAGCTTCAGCGCCTCCCAGGGCCGCCCGAGGCGGTGCATGGCGATCACCGCGACATAGGGCGCGGCGTCGGGCTCGGACGCGACGAGACGGTCGTAGATCTTGCGCAGCGCCCAGAGCAGGTCCTCGCTCAGCGACGGCACGAATCGGGGAAGCAGGGTCTGGATCTGCACGACGTCCAGCCCGACCCGCAGCAGCACGGCCATCTCGCTCGCATCGGCGACGACGAGATCGGCGCCGAGCGCGACGCGCGCGGCGCGCGCGGTGGCGGGATCGGCGAGCCTTTCCTGGATCGCCTGGGCGGCGGCCGGCCAGAACAAGGCGGCACGGGCGCCGGCCTCGGCATGCTTGCCGGCGAGCGCGAGCATCTTGAAATCGCGGATATAGTCCTTGGTCTGTTCGGGCAGCAGGACCTGGCTGATCCAGGCCCAGACCGGCGTGACGCTGCCGCGCGCGATGATGCCCTGCTGCTTGGTCTTGCGCGGCGCGATCGAGAACAGATCCTCGAACGGCGCGCAGAAGGCGCGCAGCGGCGTCGGCGTGCGGTCGGCGCCGGCGGCGCGGCGCAGCGCGGGCCGCAGGCTTTCCAGGATCATCTCATGCGGCAGCGACTTGCCATCGACGAGGCGATCGACTTCCACCGCCTGCGCCAGGCGCGCGGCAATCTGCTCGGGCAAGCCGCCCAAGAAGGATTTCAGCAATCCGGTGCGTTCCGGCGTCAGCATCCGTGCCCCAATGGCTCGCCCGATCGTGAAGGGCATGGGCCATACACGCCAGATAGTGGACGATGACGGTTAATGCCGTGTTGCCAAATCCGCGACATATTCCGAACATCCCTATTGGATGGCCGGCAGGGTGAGGCGGGCGCACAGGCCGCCCAGCGCGGATTCGCCCAGCTCCAGCCCGCCGCCATAGAGCTTGGCGACGTCGCGGACGATGGCGAGGCCGAGCCCCGAGCCGGGCACGCTCTCGTCCAGCCGCTCGCCGCGCTCGCCGACCTGGGCGCGTTCCTGCGGCGTCAGGCCGGGGCCGTCATCCTCGACCGTCAGCGTCAGGCTCGCGCCGGCGCCGGCGGCGGCGACGCGCACCCGGCCATGGGCCCATTTGCAGGCATTGTCGATCAGGTTGCCGGCCAGCTCCTCCAGATCCTGGCGGTCGCCGCGGAAGGCGAGCGCCGGCGGACAATCGACCTCGATGACGACGCCGCGGTCGCGGTGGATGCGGCGCAGCGTGCGCGCCAGATCGTCGAGCACGGCGGCCACCGGCGTGCGGCTGCCCAGCACGTCGAGCGCGCCGGCGGCGCGGGCGCGGGCGAGATAGTGATCGACCTGGCGCCGCATGGCGACGACCTGGCGGTTCACCGCGTCGGCGAGCGGGCCGGGCTGCGCCGCCGCCTCGCTGGCCAGCACGGTGAGCGGCGTCTTCAGGAAATGCGCGAGGTTGGAGACATAGGAGCGGGCGCGGCCGACCACTTCGGCGGAATGCTCGATCAGGCTGTTCAGCTCCGACGCCAGCGGCTCGATCTCGGACGGCAGGCGGCCTTCGAGGCGCCGCGCGCTGCCGTCGCGGATGCGGTGCAGCGACAGCGTGACGTTGCGCAGCGGCTGCAGCCCGATGCGCACCTGCAGGAACACCGCGGCGACGAGGCCCAGGCCCAGGACCACGAAAGACCAGGTCAGCGTGCCGTTGAACGCCGCGATGCGCGCGTTCATCTCGCCCATGTCGGCGGCGACGAAGAACATGTAGGCGCGGGCATCGTCGGGCTTGGCGGTGACGTCGATGGGAAATTCGATGCGGCGCGCCAGGATGCGCAATTGCTGGCCGTCCGGGCCGTCGCCGTGACCGGCGACGAAGCCGCCGCGCTCCGGCGCCGAATCGGCGAACACCAGCGCATAGTCGAGCAGCGAGCGCGAGATCAGCGGCTTCTCGGCCTTGCCGATGGCGGTGATCTGCCAGTATTTGCCGGAATAGACCGGCTGGTACTTCACGCTCAGATACTGCTTGTCGAGAAGGATTTCGCCGTTGGGATCGTGGCCCGCGGCGGCGACGAGCTGGTCGAGTTCGGAGCGCAGTTCCGAATCGAAATCGTCCTGCGCCGAATTGCGGAAGGCGCTGGAGAGGATCAGGCCGCCCGCCACCAGCGCGAACAGGGTCCACACCGCGGCGGCGGCGATCAGCCGCCCGGCGAGGGAGTTCAGGCGCAGGCGCGAGACCAGGGTCATCAGGGCGTCGTCAGTCGTGCATGCGCATCAACCGGCCTTCTTCGCGTCGAGCACATAGCCGAGGCCGCGCACGGTCTGGATGAGGTCGGTGTCGAGCTTCTTGCGCAGGCGGCCGACGAAAACCTCGATCGTGTTGGAGTCGCGGTCGAAATCCTGGTCGTAGAGATGCTCGACCAGCTCGGTGCGGCTGACCACCTTGCCCTTGTGATGGGCGAGATAGGAGAGCAGCCGGTATTCGAGGCTGGTGAGCTTGATCGGATTGCCGTTCACGGTGACGCGGCTGGCGCGGGTGTCGATGCGCAGCGGCCCGATCTCGATCTCGCTGGTGGCGAGGCCGACGGCGCGGCGCAGCAGGGCGCGGACGCGGGCGAGCAGCTCCTCGGTGATGAAGGGCTTGGCGAGATAGTCGTCGGCGCCGGCATCGAAGCCGGCGACCTTGTCGCTCCAGCGGTCGCGCGCGGTGAGGATCAGCACCGGCATGTTGCGCCCGTCCTTGCGCCATTTCTCGAGCACGCGCACGCCGTCGAGCTTGGGCAGACCGAGATCGAGGATCACAGCGTCATAAGGCTCCGTGTCGCCGAGGAAGTGTCCTTCTTCGCCGTCGCTCGCGGTATCGACGACATAGCCGGCATCGCTAAGCGCCTTCTTCAGAAGACGTTGCAGTTCGGGATCGTCCTCGACGAGTAGCAGGCGCATAAAGATCCTATCTGCGGTGACCGCCGTGCGGGCGATCTT
>DASWOE010000399.1:0-4867 GCA_036398875.1 Rhizomicrobium sp. | reverse complement strand
GTCGGAGAATCCCATCCGCTTGAGCCGGCGCAGGCCCGCTTCGTCCTTCGGCAGGCCGTCCCTGCGGATGCGGGCTTCCTCCGCGACGAGAATTTCGATCTCGCCCAGGAACCACGGATCGTATTTGGTGATTGCCTGGATTTCCTTGACCGGAAAGCCCAGCCGCATCGCCTGGGCCGCGAGCCTGAGGCGGTCTGGCGTGGCGCGGCCGAGCGCTTCGCGGATCGCGTTGGGATCGTCCTCGAGCTCGATCTCGTCGAGGCCGGTCAGGCCGGTCTCCATCGAGCGCAGCGCCTTCTGCAGCGATTCGGCGAAGGTGCGGCCGATCGACATCGCCTCGCCGACCGACTTCATCGAGGTGGTGAGCAAGGGCTCGGCGCCGGGGAATTTCTCGAAGGCGAAGCGCGGGATCTTGGTGACGACATAGTCGATGGTCGGTTCGAACGCGGCCGGCGTCGCCTGGGTGATGTCGTTCTGCAATTCGTCGAGCGTGTAGCCGACGGCGAGGCGCGCCGCGACCTTGGCGATGGGAAAGCCGGTCGCCTTGGAGGCCAAGGCCGAAGACCGCGAAACCCGCGGGTTCATCTCGATGACGACCATGCGCCCGTCGGCCGGATTGACCGCGAACTGCACGTTGGAGCCGCCGGTCTCCACCCCGATCTCGCGCAACACCGCGATGCTCGCGCTGCGCATGCGTTGATATTCCTTGTCGGTCAGCGTCAGGGCGGGGGCGACGGTGATGGAATCGCCGGTGTGCACGCCCATCGGATCGATGTTCTCGATCGAGCAGATGATGATGGCGTTGTCGGCCTTGTCGCGCACCACCTCCATCTCGTATTCCTTCCAGCCGAGCACCGATTCCTCGATCAGCACTTCGTTGGTCGGCGAGGCGTCGAGGCCGCGCTGCACGATGTCGTAGAACTCGTCCTTGTTGTAGGCGATGCCGCCGCCGGTGCCGCCCAGCGTGAAGGACGGCCGGATCACCGCCGGAAGGCCGACCAGCGCCAGCGCTTCCTTCACGCGCGCCTGCGATTCGGCCGCCAGTTCGATGATCGCCGCGCCGCGGGAATCGTACAGGAACTCGCCGTGCCGGTCCTTCTTGTGGCGCAGCTCGCCCTTCAGCGTCACGCCCTTGGGCACTTCGAGCCCGATCTTCAGCATCGCCTGGCGGAACAGCTCGCGGTCCTCCGCCTTGTCGATCGCCGCCGCCGAGGCGCCGATCAGCTCGACGCCGTACTTCTCCAGCGTGCCGCGCTTGCGCAAGCTGAGCGCGGTGTTGAGCGCGGTCTGCCCGCCCATGGTCGGCAGCAGGGCGAAGACGCGGCCGGCGGGGACGTTCGGCTTCTCGCGGGCGATGATCTGCTCGACGAATTCGGGCGTGATGGGTTCGATATAGGTCGCGTCGGCCATGCCCGGATCGGTCATGATCGTGGCCGGGTTGGAGTTCACCAGCACGACGCGGTAGCCCTCGGCGCGCAGCGCCTTGCAGGCCTGGACGCCGGAATAGTCGAACTCGCAGGCCTGGCCGATGACGATTGGCCCCGCGCCGATGATCAGGACGGTATGGATGTCTTGGCGTCTGGGCATGCTTTGTCTCGTTGCCCCGGTCTGTCGGCCGGGGTGGCTCGCGCGCGCAAACGGGCCGGCGCGGGAGTGCGCTTTGGGACGGCTGGCTTGCAGGTTAAGGGGATCGTTTAGCGAGGAGTCGGGGCGGGGGCAAGGCGCCTGGGCCGCGGTGGATTTGTCCGGGCGGTCGAACGCTCCTACTATGCACAGGATTGGGACGTTCGCGGGGCACGGAGCGACCGATATGCGTCCATGGATCGCGGCATTTCTGCTGTTTCTGCCTCTTTGCACTGCCGCGCAGGCCGCGCCGACCTGCCAAGACAGGCAGGGCACGACCGTCCGCTGCGGCGTCAAAGGCGCGATGCCGGTCGGCTGGGTCCTGCCGGCCGACGAAGCGGCCGCGCACGATGCGGGACACTCGCTCGTCTCCCAGCTTCCGAAGGCACTTCAAGCGGTCACGCTGATCGCGCTGTTGCTCGCGCTGTTCGCGGTGCTGCCGGATTTCGACGGCCGCACCGGCGCCGATTGGGACAAACAGGAAGACGACGACGTGCCTTAGCTGCGCCAGCGCAGCGTGCGCGCCTTGACGGGATTGACGAAGGGCGCCCCCGTGGCAACCGATTCCGCCCAGGCCTTCTTGAGGCGGTGGTACCACATCGCCGGCATGTCGGAATCCTGGATCAGCATCAGCGAAGGATTGAACTTCAGGCCTTCCTTCTGCAGCTCCACCATCCGCCGGTCGTCGCCCAGGAAGGTCGGGCCCAGCAGCCAGAAGAACGGCTTGATGAAGCCGAGCCAGGCCGGCCAGTAGAAAACCTGCGTCACCTGCGTGGTGTCGGCGTCGCGCGGCGTGCAGGTCGTGAGGCCGACCACGTCGATGCGCCTGCCGAACAGCGTGCCGGCGATGTTCTCGAAGCGGATGGACGGCAGCTCGAAGGTGATCTCGGTCGAGACGTCGGCGCCCAGCACGCCATACATCGGCTTGGACGGCTTGTGCCGCGTCATCACGAAGCCGGCGGCGAGCGGCGCATAATTCTTCGCCTTTTCGCGCGGGCGCACGCGCCACCACCAGCGGCCGTGCACGTAAGGCGCATGCGCCGGATCCATCAGTCCGATCACGGCATGGTCGATGGCGCAGTGGAAGAGCTGGCTCTCATGCCAGCGCGGGCGCGCCTTCGGCACCCCGACGCGCGGCGGTTCGCTGCGCGGCGGCTGTTTCTCATGCCCGGTTTCGGCCATGTAGACCCAGATGAGCCCGTCCTGCTCGCGCACGGGATAGGATCTGACCCTGATCTTGGCGGCCTCGACCGGCTCGCCGCCGACCAGCGACGGGATGAGCGCGCAGGCGCCGTCGCCGCGAAAGCGCCAGCCGTGATAGGGGCATTCGACCGTGTTGTCCTCCGCCACGCGTCCCGCCGAGAGCGGCACGCCGCGATGCGGGCAGATGTCCCGCAGGGCAAAGGCCTTGCCGTCGCGGCCGCGCCCGATCAGCACCGGCTCGCCCAGCAGCATCTCGCGGCGCAGGCCGGCCTTGGCGAGTTTTGCCGACAGGCAGGCCATGTACCAGCAGTCGCGCAGGAACAGCGGCACCGCCTCGGCGGTGCCCGCGGGACGCGCGGCCTCGGCGGTCACGGCTGTCCCGGAAGCGGTGCCGGGGCGGGCGGCGGCTTGGTGAGGCTGTCGAGCGTGGTCATGAAAAGCTGGCCCTTATACGCGGGCAGCTTATACGCCCATCCGGCGGCGTGCATATTGATCTGGGTCGCCTTCGCGGCGGCATCCGCCGTGGCGGGGGCCGGCGCCTCGGCCGACAGGGTCGCCCAATATTCGGCGCCGCGCTTGAGGATGCGCGCGGTCACCTGGAGGCCGTCGAAGGTCTTGGTGACGATTCGGGCGCTGGCGGCGGGATCGTTGAAGTCGAAATCGCGGGCCGGCGCCACGTCGTCGAAGCCGAAATCGGCGAGCGCCGCGGCGACGCCGTCGGGGGCCGCCGGATCGCCCAGCGGCTTGCCGCCCGGCAGCGGGGTCAGCGCGAAATCGGGATCGGACGGCTTGGCGCGGGCCAGCACATAGGACGGGCTGCCGGCCGGATCGACGTCGGCCTCCTGGATTTCGGCGCGATCGACATCGACGACGTGCTTGTCCAGCCAGTCCGACAGCGAGGCCCTGGGATCGAGCACGGAGCGCACCAGCCAGCTCTGGTTCTCGCCCGGCCGGCGTACGAACAGGCCGGTCGCGCCGGCCGGATCGCCGATGTCCTCGCTCTTGCCGGCGATGATCGCGGCCAGCACGCGGCCCTTGTCGTCGGACAGGGCGATCAGGGTGCCGTCGCCGTTCGGCGGCGCATCGAGCCCGACATAGTGCAGCCAATCGGGCCGCGCCGTCTTCGGCTCGATGGTCTCAAGCGCCGCGAGCCCGACGCGCGTGCGCTGCACGAGATCGTAATTGGCGGGGTAGTCGTCGCGCTGGCGCACGACCCAGCCCTTCTCCGGCCGGAACACGACGTCGAAGGCGCCGGACTTGGAGGCGATGTGGATGCGCGCCACGCTCGCCACCTTGCGCGCGAAGCCGGGCAGGAATTCGGTCGGGGCCGGCGGCCCGGCATTGACGACCGCCTGCTCCCACACCGCGCCGACCGCCAGCAGCAGGCTGAGCAGCGCGGCCGCGCCCAGGATCGCCAGGTTGCGGCGGCGCGGATCGGCGGTGAGTTGTTCCAGCGTCATCGCACCCCTCGTTGCGCCAGCGCGCGGACGCGGCGCCGCCGGCGCAGGAGCGCCAGCAGCAGGGCAAGGCCCGCGACCAGGATGGGCACCAGCGCGATGTTCACGAAGGCAAGAACCTCGCCCAGCGCATCGACATCCTTGCGCAGGCGATGCTGCACGTCGCGCAGCTGGGTGCGGGTGTCGATCAGCTCGCGCTTGACGTGGTCGATCTCGGCCTGCTGGGCCGGGGTCAGGCCCGCGGCCTGGCCCGGCTGGCCGCCCGCGCCGCCGGTCTGCTCCAGATCGTGCAGCCGCTGCTTGTCGCGCGTCAGGCTGGCCTGCAGCGCCTCGGCCCGCTGCTGCAGATCGGCCTGCGCCTGGGCCTGCATGTCCTGGACGACGGTGAAGGGGCGGTCGTTGCTGGCGCGGGTGCGCAGCGAGATCAGGTCGCTCGATCCCATGAGGTTCTCGACCGCGTTCAGCACGAAGGCGCCGTTGTCGGCGATCGGCGTGGCGACCGGCTTGCCGAAGGCGGTCTCGACATGCACCCAGAAGCGGTCCTGGAACAGGTCGGTGTCGGCCATCACGATGACGTTGATCGG
>DASWOE010000398.1:0-1642 GCA_036398875.1 Rhizomicrobium sp. | reverse complement strand
CTCGACCGGAAAGCGCGACAAAAGGTTCTGGCAGAAGGCGTGGATGGTGAGGATCTTGAGTCCGCCCGGCGTCTCCAAGGCTTGCGCGAACAGCCGCCGCGCCTTGGGCAGGTCGTCCGCAGCCGCGCCGATGGCTTCGATATTGGCCTTGAGCGCCGCGTCCGGCTGCATCGACCATTCTCCCAGACGGTCGAACAGGCGGTGCTGCATCTCCGCCGCCGCCGCTTTTGTATAGGTGAGGCACAGGATGCGCGCCGGCTTCGCATCGGCCAGCAGCAGTCGCGTCACGCGATTGGCCAGCGTGTGGGTCTTGCCGGCGCCGGCATTGGCCGCCACCCAGGCCGAGGCGCGCGGGTCGGCCGCCGCGACGGAGGGATCGGGGCCGCTCATTCCTCCTCCTCGCTCCAGCCGCTCACCGACCATTCGCGCACCCGGCTCAGATGATCGTAGTCGCCGGCGATCTGCGCCCGCAGCGGCTGCACGCGCGGCAGGTAGACCGAGGCCGGATCGGCGAAGTCGGCGACGCGCTGCGTCAGTCGCGCCAGCGTCTGCGCGATCGCATCGGTGCCGATGTCGCGCAATTCGCCGCGCTCGCGGCCGCCCATCAGCCGCACATAGAGCAGCGCTTCCGTTTCCAGCGCGCCGATGCCGGCGAAACCGCCGCCGGCCAGGATCGCCGCCTCCAGCGGAAGCTGCGGCGCCAGGAATGCCTTGATCTGCTTGGGCGCGGGAATGCTGCCCGATTTGTAGTCGATGATCGCGGCCTTGCCGCCGTCGAGCGCATCGATGCGGTCGGCCCGCGCTTCCAGCGTGAAGTCTTCGGCGATCGTGAGTGCGCCTTGAACTTCGACATGCGATTGCACGATCCGGGCCCGGCGCGCGCGCTCCTGTTCGACGAACCACACCGCGGCGCCGGCGAAGCGCGGCCGCCACACCGCCAGCGCCGCCTTGGGAATGCCCTGCTGCTCGAACACACGCTCCGCGATCGCGATCAGCGCCAGCGCCGCGTCTTGCGCCAGCGGTCCGGGATGCTGCGCCACGAACAGCTCCATGGCGCGGTGGATGGCGGTGCCGCGCTCCAGCGGGCCGACCGGCGCGTCCAGCGGTTCGAGCGCGCGCAGCTTGAGGATCCGCTTGGCATAGATCGCGTAAGGATCGCGCACCCAGGTCTCAATGTCGGTGACCGGCAATCTCGTCGGCCGTGCCGCCACCGGCGGGTTGGGCGCCGGCTTCGCCATGCGCTGCGCCGGTCCAGCATCGCGCAGGGCACGCGCCAGCGCGACATAGTCCATGTTGGGCTTCAGCGGGTTTTTGAGCCCGAGTCCACCGGTCAATTGCGTCAGTCGCTGCAGCCAGCGCGAGGCCACGGTCGGCGCGCCGTCGGCCTTCCGCGCCCGCGTCAGCACCACGCGCGGCGCCGCCGCGAGCATCGCGAAATCGTGCGCCGCCTGTCCGATCGCCCGCTCGGGCTGTTCGAGTCCGAGCGCCGCACGCATCGGCCGCGAGAACCACGGATCGGCGCCCGGCGCCGACGGCCAGCTTCCTTCGTTCAGGCTTCCCAGCACGAGGGTGTCGAAACGCTGCAGCCGCGCTTCGAGCGGACCCAGGATGGCGGCGCGCGGATGGCCGCCGCGCCGCGGCC
>DASWOE010000397.1:0-14909 GCA_036398875.1 Rhizomicrobium sp. | reverse complement strand
TCTGGTCAGGTGCAAGCCATCATGTGGCCGAACGGCTCTGGCAAGTCGACGCTGTCCTATGTCCTCGCCGGCCGTGCCGGCTATGAGATCACGTCCGGCGCGATCACGTATGACGGCGAAGACCTGAACGCACTGGCGCCGGAAGAGCGCGCCGCCAAGGGCGTATTCCTCGCCATGCAGTATCCGGTCGAGATTCCCGGCGTCACCACGCTCACCTTCCTCAAGACCGCGCTCAACGCGCAGCGCCGCGCCCGCGGCGAAAAGGAAGTCGATGCGATGACGGTGCTCAAGACCGTGCGCAAGAAGGCCGCCGCGCTGAAGGTCAGCGAGGAGATGCTCAAGCGCGCCCTCAATGTCGGTTTCTCCGGCGGCGAGAAGAAGCGTCTTGAGATTCTCCAGATGTCGCTGTTCGAGCCGAAACTCGCGATCCTCGACGAGACCGATTCCGGCCTCGACATCGACGCGCTCAAGCTGGTCGCCGAGGGCGTCAATACCCTGCGCAGTCCCGAGCGCGCCATGCTGGTGATCACGCACTACCAGCGCCTGCTCGATTACATCGTCCCCGACCGCATCCATGTGCTGGCCCATGGCCGCATCGTCGCCGAGGGCGGCAAGGAGCTGGCGCACGAACTGGAAGCCAAGGGCTACGAACACATCGTGGGCAAGGCGGCATGAACGCGAACGCGCATTGGCTCGACGAACGGCGCGCCGAAGCCGCCAACCGCTTCGCGGCGCTGGGCGTGCCGCACCGCCGGATCGAGGACTGGAAGTACACCGACCTCAAATCCGCCATCGACGGCGCGAACGACGGTGGCGCCGCGGGCTGGACGATCGGCACGTTGCCCGAAGGCGTCGAACTTTTCGATCTCGCGAACGCCGATGTTGCGCCGGACTGGGTCAAGGCCCATCTCGGCACGCTGCCGCAGAACGTCATGGCCTCGTCTTCCTTCGCGCGGGCGCGCACCGGCTTCGCGGCCCGCGTCCCGCGCAACAAGTCCGCCGGGTCGTTGCACATGGCGTTCTCCGGCGCCGGCAGCGTTCGTGTGTTGGTGGTGCTGGAAGACGGCGCCGCGCTGACCCTGTGCGAGACGCAGAAGACGGACGGCTATTCCAATCTCGGTCTCGAATTCGTCATCGGTGCCAATGCCCGGCTCACGCATATCCGCATGGCGCCGTCGGCCGCGGGAGCGGTGCAGGTGGAGGAATATGCGGTGCATGTGGCCCGCGACGGTATCTATCGCGCGCATCTGTTCAATGGCGGCGCCAGGCTCGGCCGCGCCGAATTTCAGATCGCGCTCGCGGGCGCGAATTCCCAGGCCCATCTCTCTGGCGTTTCGGTCCTGGGCGCCGCCGCCCACGCCGACGTCACGACCCACATCACCCACGCCGTCGGCCAAACCCAAAGCACCCAGCTCTTCAAGAAGATCGCCGGCGGCAGGTCGCGCGCGGTCTACCAGGGCCGCATCACGGTGGAGCAGGGCGCCGACAAATCCGACTCCCGCCAGACCGCCAAGGCGCTTCTGATGGGCGAACGCGCCGAAGCCGATCTCAAGCCGGAACTCGAAATCTTCGCCGACGACGTCAAATGCGCGCACGGCGCCGCGGTGGGCGACCTTGACGCCAATTCGCTGTTCTATCTGCGCGCTCGCGGCATCCCGGAAGCGGAAGCCCGCAACATGCTGGTCCGCGCCTTCCTCGAAGAGGCCGTCGATGAGATCGCCGATGAAGCGATCCGCGCCACGGTTTGGCAGGCGGTGGAAGACGCCCTGCCGGGAGCGATGGCGCCATGACGGTGCAAGGCAAAGTCTCGACCGCCTTCGATCCCGTCGCCGCCCGCGCGGATTTCGAGATCCTGTCGAAGCAAATCTACGGCAAGCCGCTCGTCTATCTCGACAACGGCGCCAGCGCGCAGAAGCCGCGCCAGGTGCTCGACGCCATGCGCGACTTCGCCTCCGGCGAATACGCCAATGTCCATCGCGGCGTGCACTATCTTTCCGCCAAGGCGACCGACCGTTACGAAGCCGCGCGCCGCACGGTGCAGAAATTCCTGAATGCCGCGCACGAGGACGAGATCGTCTTCACCAAGGGCGGCACCGAGGCAATCAACCTCGTCGCCTATTCCTATCTCGCGCCGCGCGTCCAGCCCGGCGACGAGATCGTGCTGACGGTGATGGAGCATCACTCCAACATCGTTCCCTGGCATTTCCTGCGCGAGCGCCAGGGCGCGGTGCTGAAATGGGTGGACGTCGGTGACGACGGCAGCCTCGACATCGAGGCGCTTGACGCCGCCATCGGCCCGAAGACGAAACTGGTCGCCGTCACCCACATCTCCAACGTCCTCGGCACCACGACGCCGCTGAAGGAGATCGCCGCCCGCGCCCACGCCAAGGGCGTGCCGGTGCTGGCCGACGGTTGCCAGGGTGCCGTGCACGAGATCATCGACGTGCGCGACCTCGACATCGATTTCTACGTCCTGACCGGCCACAAGCTCTACGGCCCCACCGGCATCGGCGCGCTCTACGGCAAGCGCGCGCTTCTGAAGCAGATGCGCCCGTACAACGGCGGCGGCGAGATGATCCGCGAGGTCACGCGCGACATCGTCACCTACGCCGACCCGCCGGCGCAGTTCGAGGCCGGCACGCCGCCGATTATCGAGAGCGTCGGCCTCGCCGCCGCGCTGGACTACATGAACGCCTTCGACCGCGCCGCCGTCCGCGCCCACGAGCACGATCTGCTCACCTACGCGCGCGAAGGCCTGCGCCAGTTCAACTGGCTGCGCGTGATCGGCGATGCGCCGGGCAAGGCGTCGATCCTCTCTTTCGAGGCCGACGGCATGCACGCCCACGATCTCGCCACCATCCTCGACCGCGAAGGCGTCGCGGTGCGCGCCGGCCATCATTGCGCCCAGCCGCTGATGGAGCGTTTCGGCGTCGCCTCCACCACCCGCGCCAGCTTCGCGCTCTACAACACCCGCGCCGAGGTCGATGTGCTCATCGATGCGCTCGCCAAGGCGCGGAAGATATTGGGCTAGGTGATGGACGATTCCCTCCGCGAGCTCTACCAGGACGTGATCCTCGATCACTCGCGCCATCCGCGCCATTTCGGCAAGCTGGAAGGCGCGACCAACACCGCCCAGGGGCACAACCCGCTCTGCGGTGACCGCGTGACGATCTACCTCGTCGTCGATGGGCAAGACCGCATCGCCGACATCAAATTCGAGGGCAAGGGCTGCGCCATCAGCCAGGCGTCGGCGTCGCTGATGACCGACATGATCGTCGGCCGGACCGTCGCCGAGGCGGAAACGCTGATGGGCGGCTTCCTCAACCTGGTGAAGGGCGAGGAGGTCGAGGGCTTGAACGAGGACGACCGCGAGCGGCTCGACGTCATGGCCGGCGTGTCGGCCTTTCCCATGCGCGTGAAATGCGCCACGCTGGCTTGGCATACCATGAAATCAGCCCTGGAGGGCGGCGGGGCCGCCGGATTCGAATGAACGCGCAACCCAACCAGGCCGAGATCGTTGCCTCCGCGCTCAGCGTCGAGGAGCTGGAAGATTTCACGCAAAAGCTCGTGACGGCGCTGAAGACCGTCTACGACCCCGAAATCCCGGTGGACATCTACGAACTCGGTCTTATCTATAAGGTCGATGTCGCTGACAACAAGGACGTGATGGTGGACATGACGCTGACGGCGCCCGGTTGCCCGGTGGCCGGTGAAATGCCCGGCATGGTGAAGGATGCGCTGCTCGGTGTTGAGGGCATTGGCGAGGTCACGGTGAACATGACCTTCGATCCGCCCTGGACGCCGGAGCGGATGAGCGAAGAAGCCAAACTTGAACTGAACATGTACTGATCATGACCACGACCCAGACGACGACCCCCTCCAGGCCACGCCGCGAGCGTCCCAAGGCCGTGCGGCTGACGGACGCCGCCGCAGCGCGCATTCGCGACATCATGGCCGACGCCGAAGGCAGGTATCAGGGCGTGCGCGTCGGCGTCACCAATGGCGGCTGCGCCGGCATGAGCTACACGATGGATTATGCCGAAGACGTTCGGCCGCTGGACGAAGTGGTCGAGGACAAGGGCGTGAAGATCTTCATCGAGCCCAAGGCGATCCTGTTCCTCATCGGCACCGAGATGGATTTCATCACCGAGAAGTTCGGCGCCCGCTTCGTCTTCAACAATCCGAACCAGACCGCTGCCTGCGGCTGCGGCGAAAGCGTGTCGATCACGCCGGCGACCGACGCCGCCCATTGATGGCCGGGTCCAAACCCGATCCGCATCGTTTCGACGATCTATTCGCGCAATTTGGCACGATCGCGCTTCGCCGCTTCTTCGGCGGCGAAGGCATTTGTGTCGGAGAAACGATGATCGGCATGGTCTTTGCCGACATCATCTATTTCAAGACCGACCAGGGCACGCGGCCGGCCTTCCTGGCCGAGAAGTCGATGCCCTTCACCTTCCTGAAGCGTTCGACCGGCGATACGGTGGTGACCAGCTGGTACGCGTTGCCCGACCGACTCTATGACGATCCGGAAGAACTCGCGCGCTGGGCCCGCGCCGCATTGGACGCCGTCGAGGCGTCTGCGGCCGCGAAGACCCGGGTGCGCAAGGCCGCGACGCGCAGCAAAACGTCGCGTCGGCGCGCGCCGCGCTAGCGATCGGCCGCCGCGTCGTGGACATCGCAAATTTGCCCTGTTAGGAAGGCCTATAGGACGGTCGATGGCCGCTACTGCGTTGGGACGTGCCGCGTGTTCCGTGCCGGTTGGCTGACGGAGAATTTCGGGCGGCATTTCTGCGAGTGGGCTTTTCGGGATACCATGATCATCGATCTTGAAACCGTCGATCCGCTGCCGGACTTCGCATGCGACATCGCCGTCGTCGGCGCCGGCGCCGTGGGCATTCCACTGGCGGTCGCGCTGGCCCAGCGCGGCAAGCGCGTGCTGCTCCTCGAAGGCGGTGGCGTTGGTCTCGAGAAGAGTTCGCAAGACCTTACGCAAAGCATCTCGCTCGGGCAGGAGCTCGAAGGGCTTGAGAAGGGCCGCTTCCGGATGCTGGGCGGTACGTCCAACTTCTGGGGCGGTCAGCTTGCCGAGTTTCAGGACATTGTGTTCGAACCCCGGACGTGGCTCGACAGCGACGGATGGCCGTTCGGCCGTGACGTCCTGGGTCCCTACTACCAGGCCGCGCTGCGAATGCTCGGGATGGCCGGATGCGCGAGCGACCCGGCGGTCTTTGCGTCTCATCGCATCGAAGGGCCTGCAGAGGACGGGCCGCTCGAACTCTTCCTCACCCGCTGGCTCAAGAATCCCAATCTGGCGCAGATGTTCCACCAGGAGCTGAACGGTGCGGCACTGCCGGTCGTGGTCCACGCCAATCTCGTCGGGCTCAAAGCCGACAGGTCCGGCAGCCGCGTGACCGAACTGGCGCTGCGGACGCTGTCCGGGCGGACCGTCGCGGTGAAGGCCGGCACCGTCGTGCTGAGCTGCGGCACGATCGAGATCTGCCGCCAGCTGCAGCTGCCCTTTGTCGATGGCCGGCCGGCGCCGTGGGGCGGCAATCCGTGGCTCGGCCGGGGCTTTCTCGACCACATCGACTCGACCGCGGGCGAAGTGAAAATCCTGGACCCGAGCCGGTTCCACGATTTGTTCGACACCATCTATTCCGGCGGCTTCAAATTCACCCCGAAGATGCGGCTCAAGGCGTCGGCCCAGCAGGAGATGCGCGGCGTCGAGATTGCCGGCGTTTTCGCCTTCCGCTCGTCGCTCGCCGATCACCTGGTGAATTTCAAAATCCTGCTGCGCGCCCTGCGCAACGGCAGAGGCGGGCGCGAGTTGTGGAAGCTCCCGGCCGCGACGCTGTCGGTCGCGCGCGTGCTGATCCCGATGGTGGTCCGCTACATTCGCGCCAATCGCATGTTCAATCCGGTCGATGGCGGCGTGTTGCTGCGGCTGATGTCCGAACAATGGCCCAACCGCGACAGCCGTATCGGGTTGGCTTCGGAGCGCGACGCGCTCGGCCTTCCGAAGGTCGAGATCGACTGGGCGATCGACGGCCGCGAGATCGAGACGTGCCGGCGCTTCGCGCTCTTCGTCCGCGACTGGTTGCGTCGGACGGGCCTGGCGGACATCGATATCGATCCGCTCCTGCTGGCCGGCGATCGGGCCTATTTCAAGAAGGCCGACGATGGATTCCATCAGATGGGCGGTGCTAGGATGGCGTCGTCAGCGAAGGACGGTGTCGTCGATAAGGATTTGAAGGTGTTCGGCTCCGAAAATCTCTACGTCGCAGGCGCGGCGGTCTATCCCTGTTCCGGCTACGCCAACCCGACGCTCACGGCCATCGCGCTGGGTCAAAGGCTCGCCGACAAGCTTTGTGCCTGACCATGGACGCGGTCGCGCTCCCCGACGGGCGAAAGACCAGCCGGCTCGGCTTCGGTTGCGCGCTTTTGGTCGATCGTTACGAGCGCCGCCAGAGCGTGCGGCTGGTGCATGCGGCGCTCGATGCCGGAATCACGCATTTCGACACGGCGCCGGTCTACGGGATGGGGACCGCGGACGACGCACTGCGCCACGCGCTGGCAGGCCGGCGGGGCGATGTGACCATTACGACCAAGGTCGGTATCGCCCGGCCCAAGGCGCAGGGTCTTATCGGGTTGGCGCGCCGCATCGCCAAGCCTATGCTCGCAAGCCTGCCGGGTCTTCGGGCCCGTCTTGCGAAGTCGGTTCAAGGGCAAGCCTCGGCGCGCGGGCAATTCTCTCCATCGCAAGCCCGCGCCGCGCTGGCGGAAAGTCTGGAGCGCCTGGGCACGGACCATGTCGATCTGCTTCTCCTGCATCAGGTCGATCCCGGCGCGGTCAGCGACGAATTGCTGCGCTTCCTGGAGGAGCGCAAAGCGGCCGGTGCGATCGGCGCTTACGGGATCGGAACGACGCGCCAGGACGGCGAGGCGATTGCCCGCGCCTGGCCGCAGCTGGTCGATGTTGTACAGACGGGCTTCAGCGTGCCGGATCCGCCGCCCCTGCGCGGCACGGCGCTTACGATCACGCATGGCGCCCTGCGCGGCTCGGGCGAATTGCGCAAGTCGCTGCAAGCGGATTCGGCGCGCCGGCGGCAGTTCGAGGACGCGACGGGTCTCGATCTGACCGCCGATCTGACCGCGGCCCTGCTGTGCGGGGCCTACACGGCGCATGACGGGATCGTGCTGGTGGCGACCCGCAATCCCGATCATCTCGCGGCCAATGTGGCGGCGGTAAGCGACGCGCGGCTGCGCGAGGCGGGACGCAAGCTCGCCGGCCTGCTGCCGGTCGGGCCGCCCCCTGCCTAACCGCCGATCACCACAGCTTCACGCGCCGCTCCGGCGGCAAATAGTATTTGTCGCCGGGCTTGACGTCGAATGCGTCGTACCAGCCATCGACATTGCGCAACGGACCGTCCACCCGAAAATGCGGCGGGCTGTGCGGATTGGCCAGGACCTGCTGGCGCATGGCGCCGTCGCGGTATTTGCCGCGCCAGACCTGCGCGAAGGACAGGAAGAAGCGCTGATCCCCGGTGAAGCCGTCCAGAACCGGTGCCGGCTTCCCGCCCAGCGAGGCATGATAGGCCTGCAGCGCGATGGTGATGCCGGACAGATCGCCGATGTTCTCGCCCATGGTCAGCTTGCCGTTGACGTGCAGGCCCGGCAGCGGCTCATAGGTATCGAACTGCGCCCCCAGCATCGCCGTGCGCGTCTCGAACGCCTTGCGGTCTTCGTCGGTCCACCAGCTTTCCAGCGTTCCGGCGCCGGTATATTTGCTGCCCTGGTCGTCGAAGCCATGGCTGATCTCGTGGCCGATCACCGCGCCGATCGCGCCGTAATTCACCGCGTCGTCCGCATTGGGGTCGAAAAAGGGCGGCTGCAGGATCGCGGCCGGAAAGAAGATCGCGTTGAACAGCTGGGTGTAATAGGCGTTGATGGTTGGCGGCGTCATGCCCCATTCGCTGCGATCGACCGGCTGGTCGATGCGATGGATTTGGAACTGCCACTCGAAGGCGTTGGAGCGGCTGATGTCGCCGATAAGATCGCCACGCTTGACGACGAGGCCGGAATAATCGCGCCATGTGTCGGGATAGCCGATATGCGGCGTGAAGGCGTGCAGCTTGTCCAGCGCCTTCTGCTTGGTCACCTCGCTCATCCAGGTGATCTTGCGGATGTCGGCGTCATAGGCCTTGAGCAGGTTGGCGACCAGCGTCTCGGCCTTCGCCTTCGTCTCCGGCGGGAAATATTTCGCGACATAGAGCTTGCCGAAGGGATGGGGCAGCACCGCGTCGATCAGCTGCACGGCGCGGGTGTCGCGCGGCAATTGCTCGGTCTGGCCGCCGAGCACTTTGCCGTAGAAATCGAAGTCCGCGTCGTCGATCGCCTTGGGCAGGAACGCGGCCATGCTGTGCAGGTAGTGGATCGTCAGGTAGTCGCGCCATACCGCGATGGGCGTCGCCGCGAAGATCTTCGCCAGCGGCGGAAAGGCCGTGTTCTCGCGCACGATGACCTTGCGCGTCGGCTCGATCCCCTGGGCGTGGAAATACGCCACCCAGTCGAAGCCGGGGGCAAAGCCGGCGAGATCGGCGACCGTCATCGGGTTGTAGACCTTGTCGGCATTGCGCCGGTCGGCCGAGGCCCAGTCGGCCGCCGCCATGTCGTGCTCGAGCGCATAGACCGCCGCGGCGCGGGCTTCGACGTCCTTGCTCTCGCCCGCCAGCGTCAGCATCGTCGTCAGATATTTCTTGTAGGCATCGCGCGTCTGCGCGAGCGACGGGTCGTCCCGCAGGTAATATTCGCGGTTGGGCATGCCCAGGCCGGACTGCGTCGCCGTCACGACATAGACGTTGGAGTTCTTGGAATCGGGCGTGATGCCGTCCGCGACGATGGAATAGCCGTCGCTGGAGGGCGGAAAGGCGCGATCGCCCATCAGCGTCGCCACGCTCTTGGGCGATTTCAGCGCCTTGATGCGCGCCAGATCGTGCCGCGCCGGCGCAAGGCCGCGCGCCTCGATGCCGGCGGCATCGGTGAAGGCGTCGTAGAGATCGCGGATCTGGCGTTCTTCCGGACTCAGCGTGGCGGGATCGCGCGCCTCCAGCCCCTTGACCAGGTCCTTCATGCGGTTCTCGCTCAGGATTTCGAGCGTCTCGAACGAGCCGATGGCGACGCGGTCCGCGGGAATCTCCGTGCGGCGGAACCAGGCGCCGTCGGCGTATTCGAAGAAATCGTCGCCCGGCTTGACGCTCTTGTCCATGCCGGTGAGGTCCATGCCCCAATCGCCGATCGCCGGCTTGTTCGTCGGCGTATTGTCTGCGGCGGCAAGACCCGCGGCGCCGGCAAGCGCCAAAGCCGCGGCAAGAAATCTCTTCATCGTGTCGTTCCTCTCATTTGCGTGAATCTCACCACACCGGCACGCGCTTGTCGGGCGGCAGGTAGTATTTGTCGCCGGGCTTGACGTCGAAGGCGGCGTACCAGGCATCGAGATTGCGCACCACGCCGTTGACGCGATACGCGGACGGACTGTGCGGGTTCGACAGAATCTGGTTGCGGATCGCACCGCGGCGTTGGGTCTCGCGCCAGCTCTGGCCGTAGGCGATGAAGAAGCGCTGGTCGCCCGTCAGTCCGTTCAAGAGCGGCGCCGGCTTGCCGTGCAGCGAGATGTGATAGGCGCGCAGGGCGATCACCAGGCCGGCGATGTCGGCGATATTCTCGCCCAGCGTCAGCCGCCCGTTGATGTGGAGGCCCGGCAGCGGCGCGTATTGGTCGTATTGCGCCGCGACCGCGTCCCCGCGGGCCTTGAAGGCCTTGAGGTCGGCCGCTGTGAACCAGTTCGTCAAATTGCCGCGCAGGTCGAACTTGGCGCCCTGGTCGTCGAAGGAATGACTGATCTCGTGGCCGATGGTCGCGCCGATCTCCCCATAGTTCACCGCATCGTCGGCATTGGGATCGAAATAGGGCGTCTGCAGGATGCCGGCCGGGAATTCAATCCGGTTCAGGTTCGGCGAGTTCTCGGCGTTGTTGGTCGGCGGCGTCATCCCCCATTCCAGCCTATCGACCGGCCCGTCGATGCGCTTCAGCTCGCGGTTCCACTCGAACACCGAGCTCGCCTTGACGCTTTTGATCAGGTCGCCGCGATCCACCGACAGGGCGGAATAGTCGCGGAAGGTGTCGGGATAGCCGATTTGCAGGCCGGTGGCATGCAGCTTGTCGAGCGCCTTGGCCCGCGTGCCGGGGCTCATCCAGGCGAGCGTGCGGATGTCCCGGTCATAGGCCGCAAGCAGGTTCCTCCCCAGCTGAAGCGCCCTGGCCTTCGCGTCGGGGGGGAAATATTTCGCGACATAGAGCTTGCCCAGCGCCTCGCCCATCGTGTTGTCGAGCAACGCGATGCCGCGCGTCGCCCGTTCGAGCTGCACGGTGCTCCCGTTCAGCGCCGTTCCGTAGAAGGCGAAGCTGGCGTCATCCACTTTTTTCGGCAGGAAGGCCGCGAAATGCTGCAGATAGCGCACGACCTCATAGTCCCGCCACACCGCCACAGGCGTCGCGGCGAACACTTTGGCCAGCGCCGGGAAGGCCGTCTTCTCCGCCACCACGACCTTGCGCGCGCCGCCGTTTTCCGAAATGCCGGCGGCTTTGAACATCGCGTCCCAATCGAAGCCGGGTGCGAGGCTTTTGAGCTGCGCGACGGTCATCGGATTGTAGATATTGTCCTCGTCGCGGCGGTCGGCGGCCGCCCAGCTTGCTTTGGCAATCGCCACTTCGACCGCATAGACCCTTTCGGCATGGGCGGGCGCGTCCTTGACGCCGGCAAAGCCGAGCATCTCCGCCAGGTATTTCTTGTAAGCGAGCTGGGCGGTGAGGATTTCCTTGTCGGTCTTCAGATAGTAGTCGCGGTCCGGCATGCCGATTCCGGATTGCGACAGGCTGATCGAATAGAGGTCCGAATTCTTGCTGTCGATGCCGATGGAAAAGCCGAACGGCCCATCCAGTCCCAGCGCCGGATCGCCGATGCCGGCGGCGACGTCGCTCAGCGACTTGTAGGCGGCGATCTTTGCCAGGTCCTTCCGGGCCGGCGCCAGTCCGGCGGCCTCGATCTGTTTGGTGTCCATGAAGGCGTTGTAGAAGTCGCGCAGCTTGCGCCCTTCCGCCGTCAGCTTGCCGTCGGGCGTCCGCGAAAGATCGGCGACGATTGCCTTCAGGCGTCCTTCGTTCTGCAGGTCGAGCTCGAGATTGACGCCGGCATAGGTGCGGTCGGCGGGAATGGCGGAATGCTTCACCCAATTGCCGTTGGCGTAGAGGAAGAAGTCGTCGCCGGGCTTCACGCTTTTGTCGATGTCGTTGAGCTCGACGCCCCAGGGCTTGAATTGCGGTTCGCCGGCGACTGCCGCGCCCGCCAGGGCCAGAAAAGCGGCGCCGAACAAAACCGTGCTGCGTTTCATGTGTGCGTCCTCAAGGGCGGAAGGGAAAGATCGCGCCGCCGGCTCGCGCCGGCGGCACCGTTCGCGATCACCACAGATGAACGCGCTGATCGGGCGGCAAATAGTATTTGTCGCCGGCTTTGACGTCGAAGGCGTCGTACCAGGCATCGACATTGCGTGTCGTGCCGATCACGCGGAACATCGCCGGCGCGTGCTCGTTCGAGAGCGTCTGCGTGCGCAGCGCGCCGTCGCGGTACTTGGAACGCCAGATCTGGCCATAAGCCAGGAAGAAGCGCTGGTCGCCGTCCAGTCCGTCGATGACCGGCGCCGGCTTGCCGCCGAGCGAGAGGTGATAGGCCTTGATCGCGACCGTGAGGCCGGCCAGATCGGCGATGTCCTCGCCCAGCGTGTTGGCGCCGATGACGTGCAGGCCGGGCAGCGGCTCATAGCCGTCGAACTGGTTCGACAGGGCGGTGGTGCGCTCCTTGAAGTTCTTGAAGTCTTCCGCCGTCCACCAGTCGCGCAGCACGCCGTCGCCGTCGTATTTGGCGCCCTGGTCGTCATAGCCGTGGCTCATCTCGTGCCCGATCACCGCACCGATGCCGCCATAGTTCACCGCGTCGTCGGCGTTGGGATCGAAGAAGGGGGCCTGCAGGATGGCGGCCGGGAACACGATCTTGTTGGCGGACGGGTCGTAATAGGCGTTCACGGTCTGCGGGTTCATGCCCCATTCGGTCTTGTCGACCGGCTCGTCCAGGCGCTTGATCTGGCGGTCCCATTCGAACTGCCGGCCGGCCTCGACGTCGGCCAGAAGGGCGCCGGGCTCGACGGTGTAGGCCGAATAATCGCGCCATTTGTCGGTGTAGCCGATATAGGGCGTGAACTTGTGCAGCTTTTCGAGCGCTTTCTGCCGCGTCTGCTGCGTCATCCATGTCAGCGTGCCGATGTCGGCCTCATAGGTCTTCATGAGATTGGCGACCAGTTCCTGCGCCTTTGCCTTGGCGATGGGCGGGAAATATTCGGCGACATAGAGCTTGCCCAGGGCCTCGCCGAGCATGCCGTCGAGCAGGTGCACGCCGCGGGTCGGCCGGTCGAGCTGCTGCGGCTGCCCGCCGAGCACTGCGCCGTAATAGGCGAAGTCGGCGTCGTCGAACGTCTTGGGAAGAACGGCCGCGAAACTGTGCAGATAATGGATGGTCAGATAGTCGCGCCACACCGAAACGGGCGTTTCGGCGAACACCTTCGCAAGGCCCGGAAACGCCGACTTCTGCACCACCACGACGATGCGCTCGCCCTTGGGTCCGCTCGCCGGAATGCCCGATTCGGCGAAATACGGCGCCCAGGGGAATTCCGGCGCGAATGAGGTCAGCTCCGAGATATTCACCGGATTGTAGGTCTTGTCCTCGTCGCGGTTTTGGGCGCGCGACCACTGCAGCGTGGCCATCTTGGACTCCACGTCATAGACGGCGGCGGCGCGCTCGTCGGCATCCTTGACGCCCGACAGGGCCAGCATGGAGACGAGATACTTTTTATACGCTTCGCGCGCGGCCACGATGCCGGGATTGTCGGTCCGGACGTAATAGTCGCGATCCGGCATCCCAAGACCGCCCTGGGTGAGCACGACGGAATAGGATTTGGGATCCTTCTCGTCCACGCCGATGAAGACGTCGAACGGGCTGGCGACGCCCAGTTTGGGCGCCGCCATGATGCGCGCCACATCGACCAGCGTCTTGGCCCGCCCGATCCGCGCCAGGTCGGCCTGGGCCGGCTGGAGGCCCGCCGCATCGATCTGCTTCTGATCGACGAAGGCGTCATAAAGGTCGCGCAGCTTTTTCTCTTCGGGCGCCAGTTGACCGACCGGCTTGGCCTGCAACTGGGCGACGATCGCCTTCGTCCGCGTCTCGCTCAGGATGCGCAGATCCTGAAACGTGCCGACGCTGCTGCGGTCGGGCGGAATCTCGGTGTTCTTCACCCAGGTGCCATCGACATAGGAGAAGAAGTCGTCGCCGGGCTTGACGGCCTTGTCCATCGCCGAAAGATCGACGCCCCAGGTTCCGAACTCCGGCTTGGCCGGCATGTCGGCTGCCAGGGCACCGCTCACGCCCAAGGCTCCCGCCAACAGGATAAGGCTGCGTCGCATTTCTCAACTCTCCGCGAATGTGCTGGGGGGCGGCGCGGCCGGCCCGCCGGCCCGTCATGAATCCGTCAGCAATAGGTCAGGACTCTGCCGCCCCGTGCAAGTCACACACGCGCGAGTTCGCCGTCGCAGGCGTCACAGCCGCTCTATTTCCCGTGGAACTTCGCCGGTCGCTTTTGCAGAAACGCCGTCACGCCTTCGACGAAATCTTCTGTCTTTTGGGCGCGCTCCTGGCTGGCCCGTTCCAGGTCCAGCTGCGCCTCATAGCCGTTGAGCGGACTCTGCCAATAGAGACTGCGGATGATCGAGAGGGCGACCGGCCCATCGGCCAGCTGTCCGGCCAGCTTCAAAGCCTCGTCCATCAGCTCGTTATCGCCGACAACACGGTTGATCAGCCCCCATTCGACCGCCTTTTCCGCGGGCAGGCGCTCGGCCAGCAGCGACAATTCCTTCGCCCGGGCCAGGCCGATCAGGCGCGGCAGCAGCCAGGTCGAGCCGCCGTCCGGCACCAGGCCGATGCGCGCGAAGGCTTGCAGGAAATAGGCGGAGCGCGCGGCGACGACGATGTCGCCCATCAGCGCCATGCTCATGCCGACGCCGGCCGCCGCGCCGTTCACGGCCGTGACGAGCGGGATCGCCAGGTCGCGCAGCCGCCGCAGGAAGGGGTGATAGACGGTCTCGAGCGCATGGCCCACGCCTTGCGCCTCGCCGCCGCGCTCCGACAGATTGGCGCCCGAACAGAAGCCGCGGCCCTCGCCGGTCAGGATCATGGCGCGAAAGCCGTTCTTCTTGTCCTCGATGAAATCGAGCGCCGCCGCCGCGCCGCGAACCAGCTTCACACCGGCCGCGTTCATCGCTTCGGGGTGATTGAGCGTGAGCACGGCGACCTTGCCATGCGCCGTCACATAGACCCGATCGAATTCCGTTCGCATGCCGCTCTCCGCCGTTTGACCGGCGCGAGCATACGCACATCCGCGATGATGGAAAGCCGCCTGTCCGTCGAAGCTCGTCGGGGCGAAGGCGGATTACGCCGCGTCAATTTCAAAGTCGTCCAGCGCCGAATCGTCGTCGGCGACGACGCGATTGCGGCCCCCGTTCTTGGCGCGGTACAGGCAGGTGTCGGCGCGCCGGATCAACGCGGTCAGATCCTCGCCCGGCATCAGCTCCGCCACGCCGACCGAGACCGTGATCGAGCCCAGGATGTCCCCGGTCGATTTCTTGACCAGCTTCTTGCTCTGCACGTTCGAGCGGATCTGCTCGGCGAGCTTGGCCGCGGAGGCGACGTCGGCGCGCCGAACGATCACCGCGAACTCCTCGCCGCCATAGCGGGCCGCCGTGTCGCG
>DASWOE010000396.1:0-6941 GCA_036398875.1 Rhizomicrobium sp. | reverse complement strand
GTCCGGCGCGTCCTGGGTCGCGACCGGCGGCTCATCCACGCCGCGCGGCGGCGGCGTATCCTGGGCGAAGGCGGCGCCGACGGTCAGCAGCAGCGCAAAGGCGAGGCTAGGACGCGAGCCTGTCATTGGGCACGATCTGCTCGACCGGATGCGCTTGCGGCTGCACCCGGCCGCCATAGATCGCCAAGCCGACGGCGCCGGCGACCATCAGCACCGCGACGGCGATTGCGATCCGAAGGCCCCACCCGGACGACTCCTGGTAACTGCTGCGCATGGCGCACACTCCGACAGGTTTGTGGCGGAAATGCAGGCGACCGCGCAAGACCTGCTGGCGGTTAACGTTTCGGCCGTGTAATCGGGAGCGATGAAACTGACGCGGACCGTGGCGCTTGTCGGCATGATGGGCGCGGGAAAAAGCGCGATCGGCCGCAGGCTGGCCGCGCGGCTGGGCGTGCCGTTCCGGGACGCCGACAGCGAGATCGAGTCGGCCGCCGGCTGTTCGATCGCGCAGGTCTTCGAGCGCTTCGGCGAGCCCGCCTTCCGCGACGGCGAACGCAAGATCATCGCCCGGATGCTGGCCGACGCGCCGCATGTGCTGGCGACCGGCGGCGGCGCCTTCATGGATCCCGCCACGCGCGAAAGGCTGAAGCACGACGCGGTCACCGTCTGGCTGCGCGCGCCGCTCGACGTGCTGCTGGCGCGCACCGCGCGGCGCGAGACGCGTCCCTTGTTGCGCGAGGGCGATCCGCGCGCGACGCTGGAACGGCTGCTGACCGAGCGCACGCCGATCTATCGGCTGGCCGACCACACGATCGACAGCGAGGACGGCCCGCATTCGGCCTCGGTCGAGCGGATCGTCGATCTGCTGAACCAGGCCGGAGCGCTGCTGGCATGAGCCGGATCGTCAATGTCGGCCTTGCCGAGCGCAGCTATCCGATCCATGTCGGCCCCGGCCTGCTGGCGCGCGCGGGCGAACTTCTGAAGCCGCTGGCGCGCGGCCCCTTGCCGGTGGTCACCGACAGCCATGTCGCGGAAATCCACCTCGCCGCGCTGCTCGAAACGCTGGGGCGGCACGGCCTCGACGCGCGGCCGATCGTGCTGGAGCCGGGCGAAGGCACCAAGAGTTTCGCGGGACTGGAAAAGCTGACCGGCGAACTCCTCCGCACCGGCGTCGATCGCGGCGGCCTGATCGTCGCCTTCGGCGGCGGCGTGGTCGGCGATCTCGCCGGCTTCGCCGCGGGCGTGCTCAAGCGCGGCATCGCCTTCGCGCAGATCCCGACGACGCTGCTGGCCCAGGTGGATTCGTCCGTGGGCGGAAAAACCGCGATCAACGTGGCGGCGGGCAAGAACCTGGTCGGCCTGTTCCACCAGCCCCGGATCGTGATCGCCGACACCGAGGTGCTGACGACGCTGCCGCGGCGCGAATTGCTCGCCGGCTATGCCGAGGTGGCGAAATACGGCGCGCTGGGCGACGCCGCGTTCTTCGACTGGCTGGAGGCGAACGCCGCCAAGGCGCTCGCCGGCGACGGCGCCGCGATGGTGCAGGCGGTGGCGCATTCCTGCGCGATGAAGGCCGCCATCGTGGCGCGCGACGAACGCGAGACCGGCGAGCGCGCCTTGCTCAACCTCGGCCATACATTCGGGCACGCGCTGGAGGCCGCGACGGGGTTCTCCGAGCGGCTGCTGCACGGCGAAGGCGTCGCCATCGGCATGGCGCTGGCCTTCCGGCTGTCGGTCGCGCTGGGGCTGTGCAGCGGCCAGGACGCCGAGCGGTTCGTCCGGCACCTGAAGGCGGTGGGATTGCCCGCCGCCATCGCCGATCTGCCCGGCCCGCGGCCCTCGACGCAGGTCCTGCTCGGCCACATGGCGCACGACAAGAAGGTCAAGGACGGGCGTCTGACCTTCGTGCTGGTGCGCGCCATCGGCCAGGCCTTCGTGACCGCCGATGTGCCGCTTAAGGCCGTGCGGGAGGTTTTGAGCGCCTAGCGCGCCGGGGATGACAGTGGTGCTCGATGGATGACATCCTCGCCGTCCGCTTCAGCGAGATTCTCCGATGGATACGGTCCTTCTGCTCTCCTTTGCGCCCATCCTGCTCCTTCTGGTGCTGGGCGCCTTCTTCGCCGGCTCGGAAACCGCGCTCACCGCCGTGTCGCGCGGGCGCATGCACCAGCTCGAAAAGGACGGCAGCCGTGCCGCGCGCAACGTGAACATCCTGGTGAGCGAGCGCGAGCGCATGGTCGGCGCGCTGCTGCTGGGCAACACGTTCGTGAACATCCTGGCCTCGTCGCTGGCCACCACGGTGCTGGAGCACAGCTTCGGCCACCGTGCCGTGATCATCGCCACCGCGATCATGACCGTGCTGATCCTGCTGTTCGTGGAGGTGCTTCCCAAGACGCTCGCCATCGCGCGCACCGACCGCTTCGCGCTCGCCGTGGCGACGCCGGTGCGCTATGTCGTCGCCATCCTCGCGCCCATCGTCAATTCGGTGCAGTGGCTGGTGTGGAACGTGCTGTGGGTCTTCGGCGTGCGCCAGCACGAGGAAGAACTGGTCGAGGCGCATGAAGAGATCCGCGGCACGGTCGAAGTGCACCACCAGGAAGGCACGGTCGAGCGCGAGCACCGCGACATGATCGGCGGCATCCTCGACCTGCGCGAGCTGACGGTCGGCGACGTCATGATCCATCGCAAGAGCATGGCGACGATCGACGCCGACCTGCCGGCGCAGGCGATCCTGAAAGAGGTCCTCGACGCCAAGCACACGCGCATCCCGCTGTGGCGCGAGCAGCCGGAAAACATCGTGGGCATCCTGCACACCAAGGATATCGTGCGCGAGATCATCAGCCATGGCCGCTCCGGAATCGACGTCTCCGCGCTCCTCGCCCCGCCCTGGTTCGTGCCCGAGACCACGACCCTGGAAGAGCAGCTCGTCGCCTTCCGCGACCGCCGCTCCCACTTCGCGCTGGTGGTGGACGAATACGGCGCGCTGCAGGGGCTGATCTCGCTGGAGGACATTCTCGACGAGATTTTCGGCGACATCCCCGACGAGCATGCCGAACTGGCGCGGCCGGACGTCCGCCGCCGGCCGGACGGGTCCTACCTGGTCGAGGGCACGGTCCCGATCCGCGATCTCAACCGCGAGCTGGACTGGAACCTGCCCGACGAAGAGGCGACCACGATCGCCGGACTCGTGATCCACGAGGCGCGGACGATTCCCGAGCCCGGCCAGCGCTTCGCCTTTTTCGGCTATCAGTTCGAGATCCTGCGCCGCCAGCGCAACCAGATCACCGCGCTGCGCGTCACGCCGCCGGCGGCGGTGAAAACCGAATCCGAGACCGGTTAGATGCCGCGCCCGGAAAACAATTGCCCTGGCCCGCGGCGGCGAGGGCCAGGACACGGTGGTTCGGTTCGAGCCCGCTACTGCGCCGCGGCCGCGGCGGCCCGCGCCGCTTCCACCCGCCTCACGAAATCGGCGATCGCATCGACGATCCGCGGGATCGCCGGTAGCGGCAGGTCGTGGCCCCAGCCTTCGATCTCCACATATTCGCTGCCGGGAATGCTCTGCGCGGTGTGACGGCCGGCCTCGACCTTGATCAGCATGTCGGCGGTGCCGTGCATGACCAGCGCGGGCAGCGTCAGCGATTTCAGCCGCTCGGTGCGCGGCGCGCCGGCCAGGATCGCGGCGTAGTGGCGGGCCGAACCCTCCGGATAGAACATGCGGTCGTAATTGGCGCCGATCAGCGCGCCCAGATGCGCCTCGTCGAACGGCCAGGCCGTCGAGGCATAGCTGCGCCGGCCCTTCAGCGAATGGGCGACGACCGTGGCGCGGTCGGTCGCCGGCGCCGGCGTGGTGAGCGCCGCTTGCGCCTGCGCACTGGAGCGCGGCAGCGACGGGTCGGACGTGGTCGAGAAGATCGAGATCAGCGACCGCGCCTTCTTCGGATGTTCCAGCACCGACAATTGGGCGATCATCCCACCCATCGACGCGCCGGCGATGTGCGCGCTGCCGATGCCGAGCGCGGTCAAGAGTTCCGCAGCGTCAGCCGCCATGTCGTTCAGCGTGTAGGGGATGTCCGGCATCCGGCCTTCGCGCACCGCCGCGCCGACCGCGCGGATGTCCGGAATTTGGCCGTGCCATTTCTGCGTCAGCCCGACGTCGCGGTTGTCGAAGCGGATGACGCGCAACCCCGCCGCCGCCAGGCCCTGGAAGAACGCATCGGGCCAGGAGGTCATCTGGCTGCCGAACCCGTTGATGAACAGAAGCGGGGCGCCGTCGCGCGGGCCCAGATCCTCGTATTCGATCGCGATGCCGTTGGCGCGTATCTGGGCCATTGCGTTTCCTCGTTTGCCGGCAAGCTTAGCGGCGGAGCCTTGCTTGACAAGAGCCGGAGCGGACCGGAGGTTGCGCGCCATGCGACGCGCTTTGGACCGCTTGGCCAACGAGACCTTCGACCTGCTCGTCATCGGCGGCGGCGTGACCGGCGCCTGCGTCGCGCGCGACGCGGCGATGCGAGGTCTGTCCGTCGCGCTGATCGAGAAGGGCGACTTCGCGGGCGCGACCAGCGCGCACAATTCCAAGCTGGTGCATGGCGGCCTGCGCTATCTGCGCAATTTCGAGCTCGGGCTGGTGCGCGAGTCGCTGAAGGAGCGGCGCATCTGGCAGCGCATCGCGCCGCATCTGGTCCATCCCCTTCCCTTCCTGGTGCCGCTCTACGGCACGGGATTGGCGTCGCGCCTGGCGGGGTCGGCCGGACTGGCGCTTTACGATGTGCTGTCGTTCGACAAGGGCTGGCTCGACGATCCGGCGCAGCGCCTGCCCAATCACGATTGGCTCGATGCCAAGCGCGCGCTCAGCGCCGAGCCGGTGCTGGAGGGCCCGCGCTTCGAGGGCGCGTTCCGCTATTACGACGCGCAGATGTACGCGCCGGAGCGGCTGGCGCTGGAATGCCTGATCGACGCGGACAGCCATGGCGCGGCGATCGCGAACTATGTCGCGGCGCAAACGATCCGCCTGCGCGACGGCCGGGCCGAGGGCTGCGCGGTGCGCGAGGTGTTCGGCGGCGCGGCGTTCGACATCCGCGCCAGGGCGAAGCTGGTGGCGGCGGGGCCGTGGGCCGACATCTTCCTGGAGCACGCGCTGGGCAAGCCGGCGGCGCAGAAGCTTCTGCGCTCGAAAGGCATCCATGTGCTGGTGCCGGCGATGACGCGCGGCAACGCGCTGACGGTGGCGGCGGGCGGCGGACATTTCTTCGTGCTGCCCTGGCACGGCCACACGCTGCTGGGCACCACCGACACGGCCTTCGCCGGCGCGCCCGATACGGTCGGCGTGAGCACGGCCGACATCGACGGCTTCCTCGCCTTCGTCAACGCCCATCTGCCCGGCGCGAAGCTGACGCGCGCGAAGGTGGAGCATTTCTATGCCGGCTTGCGGCCGCTGGTGGATGACGGCTCGGGCGACACCTATGGCGCCAGCCGGCGCGCCGAGCTGATCGATCACGGCAAGGCCGACGGCGTGGCCGGCCTGTTCTCCGCCATCGGCGGCAAATGGACGACGTCGCGCGACCTGGCGCAGAGCACGGTCGGCACCATCGCGGCAAGCCTGCGAAGCAGCGTCGGCGATTGCGCCACGGCAAGCGCCGCGACGGCCGGCGGCGCAATCGGCCGCTTCGGCGATTTCCTTGCCGCGCAGCGGACCGCGCATCCCGACCTGCCGGGCATCGAACATCTCGCGCGGATGTACGGCACGCGTCTTGCCGACATGCTGGCGGAAGCGAACAACCGGCCGGAGCTGCGCGCGCCGCTGGGCGCGGCCGGCGATATCGGCGCGCAGGTGCTGTTCGCGGTGCGCGAGGAGATGGCGCTGACGCTGGCCGATGTCGTGATGCGGCGCACCTGCATCGGGCAATTGGGGGCGCCGCCGCGCGACGCGCTCGAACGCGCGGCGCGCTGGATGGCGGTCGAACTGGGCTGGAGCGCGGAGCGCCAGGCGGCCGAGATCGCGGCGCTGGCGCCCGTCTTCGCCGAAGCGGCATGAGCGCCTTCGCCGTCGTCAACCCGCATTCGGGCAGCGGCCGCACGGGGCGCGAATGGCCGGCGATCGAGCGGGCGCTGGGCGCGATCTATCCCAGGCTCGCGGTCGGCTTCACGCGCGGGCCGGGCCAGGCGATGACGCTGGTGCGCCATGCGCTGCGCGAGGGCCATCAGGAGATCGTCGCGGTCGGCGGCGACGGCACGATCAACGAGGCGGTCAACGGTCTGTTCGGCCCCGACGGCGCGATCGCGCCCGATGCGGTGTTCGCCTTCGTCACCAGCGGCACGGGCGGCGATTTCCGCAAGAGCTTCGGCATCGCGGCCGGCGTGCCGGCGGCGGTCGAGCGGCTGAAGACCGCGAGCATCCGGCGCTGCGACGTCGGCCGCGTCTCCTGTCTCACCGCCACCGGCGCGCCGACGATGCGCCATTTCGTCAATATCGCGTCGTTCGGCATGTCGGGGATGATCGTCGATTCGGTCAACCGGGCGCGCATCGCCAAGCTGTTCGGCGGCTCGTTCGCCTTCGCCTTCCACAGCGCGCTCGGCATGCTGCGCTACCGCAACCTGCCGGTGCGCCTCATCATCGACGGCGCCGACGACGAGATCGCGGCGATCGCCACCGTCGCGGTCGCCAATGGCCAGTATTTCGGCGGCGGCATGCGCGTGGCGCCCCAGGCCGAGGTCGATGACGGCCGCTTCGACGTGGTGGTGATGGGCGGCGCGCCGGCCGGCCGGTCGCTGGCGAAGTTGAAGCTGCTCTATAGCGGCGATCATGTCCACGAGCCGCATGTGCGGGTGGCGAGGGCGAGGCGGGTGGTGGCGGCGCCGGTGGCCGAGACCCGCCGCCAGCCGGTGCTGATCGAAACCGACGGCGAGGCCGCCGGGCGGCTGCCGGCGACGTTCGAGATCTTGCC
>DASWOE010000395.1:0-10495 GCA_036398875.1 Rhizomicrobium sp. | reverse complement strand
CCGCGTGTTGCCGAGCGGTGCGCCGCGGCCACTCAATCTGGTGCGCGCCCGGGCGCGCCACCACCACGTACTGTTTTCGACTCGCCCGCCATCGCGCCCACCGTCCTGGCGATGACGACATTGGCCTGGATCATGCGCGTCAGGCTGGCGATCGCGAGCCTGCGGTCTTCGCGCGTGGCCTCGTCGCTGAGGACCTCGCCCATCAGGTAATCGACGGCGTTGCGCAGCTGGGCCGCCTCGACGCGCAGCAGGGCGTCGAAGTCATCGATCGCCGGCGGCTTCTGCTGCGCCAGCGGATCGGCGCTTCCGAGCAGCGCGGCGCGGAATTCGTTGCGCCGCCGCGCCCATTCCTGCCGCGCGCTCTCGCGGCGCGCCTGTGCCGCGTCCTCCTCCCGGCGCAGCCGCTCCATGCGCTCGGCCCGGTTTTCCTCGATCATCCATCGCTCCTTGGGCGGTTGTGACGGCGCAGTATCCGCCCGCTCCGAAGCTGTTCGATAAGATAGCGCTGTAAATCTTCGCTTCGCCAAATATTCGAAGGACTTGGCGTGACAGCGCGGGCGCGGAGAGGCAGACTTATCGGCAGCCCTTTGCGAGGAGTTCGACATGACGCGTTTCGCCGCCGGCCTGGCGCTGGCCCTGCTGGCCGCAACACCGGCTTTCGCCGCGCTCAAGCCGGGGGACGCGGCGCCCGACTTCACCGCGCCGGCGGCGCTGGGCGGCAAGGACTTCACCTTCGTGCTGGCCGAGGCGCTGAAGAAGGGGCCGGTGGTGGTCTATTTCTATCCCAAGGCGTTCACCCAGGGCTGTTCGCTGGAGGCGCACGCCTTCGCCGAGGCGATGCCGGATTTCACCGCGCTCGGCGCCAGCGTGGTCGGCGTCAGCCATGACGACATCGCCACGCTCAAGGATTTCTCGACCAAGGACTGCGCCAACAAATTCCCCGTCGCGTCGGACGGCGACCAGCACATCATGAAGGCGTATGATTCGGTGTTCGCCAGGGCGCCCGATCTCGCCGACCGCATCTCCTATCTGATCGCGCCGGACGGCCGCATCCTCGCGGTGCATGCCGACCTCGACTATTCCAAGCATGTCGATACGATGCTGGCGGCGCTGAAGGACTGGAAGGCGGCGCATTGATCCGTTCACGGACGGGTCACATCCGCCGGCTGTCATAGGCCCAGTGCAGCAGCGCCTGGCGCTGGCGCGGGCGGCAGGCGAAATCGCAGGGCTCGCAGGCCTTCTTCAGCTGCGCGACGTGGCGGGCCATGGCGCGCCAGCGGCCGATCTGGCGCGCATCGTCGTCCATGCGGCGGCCCATCCAATAGCGGCAATACCACTGGAACCAGCCGCGCGGATCGTCGGGATGGATCCAGCCCTTGCGGCGCCACTCGGCCAGCGGCTGCGAGGCATCGACGCCGAAATAGTTGCGCGACGGGTCCTTGGCCCCGGGCGACAGCCGGGCACCGGCGAACCAGTCGGCGGGGAATTCGGCGGCGCAGTCCGTCATGTACCTGCCGCCGAACACGCCCAGCGCGAGCATCTGCCTGGGCGTGAGCTCGGGGCGGAAATCCGGCGAGAAGTCGCGGCCCATCGGGGCCCCGCGCGCATAGCGATAGCCGCGCTGCAGGCGGTCGTGGACCACGATGTATTCGGCGACGAGGCGCATGGCGCCGATACGGCCGCGGCGGCGGCGCGGATCAGTAGAACGCGAAGGCGCGCAGCTCGATGCTTTCGCGGGGGGCCGCGTCGGCGGGCGCGAGCGGGTTCTCGAACGCGGCATGGGCGCCCCAGCGGGCGCGGCCGTCTTTTTCCGAATCGTAGACCTTGAACACGATGGCCTCGTCCCGGTGCATGTCGGGGAACCAGAACCAGCGATGCGCCGGATTGTAGGTGAACTGGTAGATCTCGCCGACCCGGTCGGGGAAGCGGCGCTCGGTCGCGATCAGGTCCCTGGTCGCGATGGAGCGCGCATCGGCGATGGCGAGCGGATCGCGCGCGATCGGCCGGGCGATCGGGCGCCACACCTGGACGATGGCGAGACGGCGCGAGAGCAGGTCCGCCGCCTCGGCGGGGAAGAAGTCGCGCACCCGCTGGCCGCCCGACCAGTCGGTGTAGTCGTTGTGCACCGCCATCACCGGCTCGCGCAGCTTTTTCGCGGCGCGGGCGTCGGCATCGCTGTGGCGCACGGTGTGATCGAAGATATGGACGCGCGCCGCGCCGCTGTGCCGCGCGATGAGGGCGGCGGCTTGCGGATAATAGACCGCGCGGACCTCGTCCTCGTCCAGGAAGTCTTTCATCGCGATGGGGTGATCGGCGAGCAGGAAGCCGGACGTGTCGAGCGAGAGGCCGGCGCGCAGCGGCCGGGCATCGGCGATGGCCACGACGTGGCGGGCGATGACGGCGGTGGAGTTGCGCTCCAGACCGTCCTTGCCGCCGGTCTCGGCCACCGGCTTGACGCCGGTGTTCACCGCATAGTTGAGCGCGGCATGGACGGTGCTCGGTTCGGCGGCGCGGGCGGGCTGGCTCATGGCGAGGCTCCGGTTCGGTCCTTCACAGGTAAGGCCGGCCGAAGCTTATACCAGAGTGGATGGGGCATGCGCGGGCGGCATGGCGGTGGGATCCGAACCACCCTCCCTCAAGGGGAGGGTCGGTATCGCGGTCACGTCCAGTCCTTGCCCTTGTGCGGTTTGCGGACGAGCTGGGGCTCGACATAGGCGGGCGGCTTGCCGCCGGCGGACACCGGGGCGCCGCCGGCCTTCTTGTCGGCCTTGGGCTTCTTCTTTTCCTTGTTGCCGCGCTGCTCGCGATTGGCCATGGGACCTCCTTGGAAGGCACGATTCGCGATTGCGAGCGTAGTTCCGGCCGCGGCGCGGACCAAGCCCGCCGCGCAAGGTTGGGCGGCGGTCCGTTCCAAAGTATGCTTGCCGCATTCGTTCGCGCAAATCGGGGCCTGCCTTGACTATACTTGTGATTATTGTCGCCGTCCTGGTCGTCGTCGGTGTCGGGGGGCTCGCGGCCTGCGCGATCGCGCTCATGCTGGCCTGGCGCAAGACAGCGGGCCAATTCGGACGGTTTCCGTTCATTCCGACCGAGAGACTGATTTGGCTTATCGCCCTCGGCATCGCGCTGTCGTGCTGTAGCCTGGCCGGGGCCTGGTATCTTGGCGGCAGGCCGCCCGCGCCGGCCTGCACGAACACCGCACGCGAAGCGGACGCCTATTGCGCCAAGCTCGACACGGCGCTCGCCAGGCTGGAGCAGATCGAGGCGGAGATGCGCGCGCTGAAACGGGCGCCGGGCGGTCCATCAGGCCAGACGGTCACGATCGCCAAGGGCGCGCCGTCCGCATCGCTCGGCCGGGCCGACTGGGAGGCGATCACCGACCACGCCATCGACAAGGCGGTCGCGAGCCGCATGGTGCGGCCGCCCGCGACCCCCGCCATCGGCTTGGGGCCTCTGCTTCTGATCGGCGCCTTGTTCGCCTTGGGCCTGGTCCTCTGGTTCTGGCCCCAAGAGAGCCCGCTGGCCCGCAAGCTTGCGACGATATCCCTCCTCATCGGGCTCGCGACCTCGGTCATGGCGCTGGCGAAGCAGGCGGGTGATGCGGGCGCCTCCTTGATGTGGCTGTTCGGCCGAACGGACAGCAAGGCCGCATCGACGGTCATCGCCTATCCGTGGCCATATCTGGTCGAGACGACCTATGTCGCGGGGCTTCGGCTTCCGGCTATACCGATCTTCTTCGAGCAGAACGCGACGCGCGCGACGGTCCTGCGCCAGACGGACGACGGCCTGAAGATCGGCCCGATGGAGAAGAATGTGCTGTCCCGGCTGGTCGGCGGCCTCAAGATCTGCAGCGTTCCAGGCCGTCGCGTGGCCTTGCGCGTCGTCGGCTTTGCGAGCTCGGCCGAGTTCCAAGGCGTGGAACCGCCGATGTCCGAGCTGGAGAATATGGACATCGCGAACCTGCGAGCCAAGCAGGTGGCGGACGCGTTGCGCGGCCTGGGCGGGACCGACGCGCAATTCGAGATCGACGATCCCGGTTGGGCCAGCTTTCCGAAGATGCGCGACAGCCGCCCTTATGACGACAGCACCGACGACAAAACCGGCGACCTCGGCCAGCAGATGCTGGACCGGGTGGTCTTCGTCGAGCTGGTCAATGCCGGCCGGTGCGCCATTCGTTGACGCGCCGGCTCAGGGCTTCGTGAAGACCGGGCGCCACGCCGGATCGCCGGCGCGCCATCTGACGAAGGCGATCCAATCGGCCGCGAGCGAGTCGGACTGGCTGCGGGTCGAGCCGATGCCGTGGCCGGCCAGGGCATCGATGCGCAGCAGCGCCGGATTGGGCGGGGCCACGGCCAGCAGCGCGGCCTCGAACTTGGCCGGGACCCAGGGCGCGACGCGCGGATCGTTGAGGCCGGTCGAGATCATCACCGCCGGATAGGCGACGCCCTTCTCGACATGCTGGACCGAATCCATCTCCCACAGGTTCTTGAACCCGTCCCGATTGGTGACGGTGCCGAATTCGGGAATGTTGTTCGGGCCGTTGGGCGTGAACTCCATCCGGAGCGGATTGGCCGAGGGCACCGCGTCGATCACGCCGGCGAAGAGGTCGGGACGCTCCTCCATGGCGCGGCCCATGGTGATGCCGCCGGCCGAGCCGCCCATGATGAAGAGCTTGTCCTTGGTGGTGACGCCGCGCGCGACGAGATCGTCGCCGCAGGCGATCTCGTCCTGCCAGGTGTTGTGCTTGTTGGCGTCCTTGCCGGCGAGGCGCCAGGCATCGCCGAGCTCGCCGCCGCCGCGCACATGGCACACCGCGTAGGAGATGCCCTCCTTGAGGAACACGGCGCGACGCGAGGAGAAGTCGGCGAGATTGGAAATGCCATAGGAGCCATAGGCCTCGATCACCACGATGCCGGGCCCGGACGCCTCTTTCGGACGGATGAGCGAGAGCGGGACCAGCACGCCGTCCTGCGCCTTGGCGTCCAGATCGCTCACCGCGTACTGCGCCGGATCGATGTCGCCCCGCGTTCCGATCTTCAGATCGGCGAAGCGGCCGCTCCTGGGATCGTAGCGGTAGAGCGTGGGCGGTATGACCCAGCTGGAAAAATCGATCGCGATGCCGGACGCGCGCGGATCGGTGAAGACCTCGCCGACATGGCCGTGCGCCGGCAGCGCCACCGCCGCTTGCTGGCCGGTCTTGTAATCGACGCGCAGCAGCTCGGAATAGACGCCGCGGCGGACGACGACATAGAGGCCGTCGGCGGCGGCGTGGACGCCCTCGATCACGCGGTCCGGCGCCGCGGCGACCAGCACCTTGGCATGCGCCAGCGGCGTGCCGGCCTTCAGCGCCAGGACCTGGAAGGTCGGCGCGTCCTTGTGGCTGAGCAGATAGAGCGTCGAACCGTGGACGTCGAGGCCGGTGATGCCATCGTCGCGGTCGGCGACCATGGTCCATTTCGCCTTCGCCGGATCGGCGGCGGCGGCGGCCGGCGCGGTCCACAGCTTGTATTCGTTCTGCACGCCGTTGATCGAGACGAGCGCGGCGACCGCGGCGCCGGGCACGAAGCCCAGCGACGGCGTCTCGTCCGGCGCGAAGTCGGGGCCTTGGCCGGTCTTGGGGCCGTAGAGCGGCACCGGATCGGATTTGAGGTCCCAGGCGTCGAGCACCGCGTCGCGATATTTCTCCGTGCCCGGATCGGTGGGCTTGAGCAGCTTCAGGCGGATGAAATAGAGAATCTTGGAATCGGTGCTCCACGAGGTCGGGCCGAACTGGGCGCGGTCGATCGGGCCGGCGAGCGGTTTTCCCGTGGCCGCGTCGAAGACGCTGAGCGCGGCATCCTCGGAGCCGCCTTCGGACAGGCCGACCGCGACCTTGCCGCCGTCCGGCGACGGCAGGATGAAGTTGATCGCGAAGGGCTTGCCGCCATGCGCGGCCATCACCGCGGCGATATCGACGATCTTGCGCGTGCCTTCGGCATCGCGCACCAGAAGGTCGAAATTGTCGGCGCCCGGCGCGCGCTCCTCGTAGAATTCGCGGCCGCCGAAGCTTGCATAGCCCTGGGTGAAGCCGAAGCTGCCGGTGAAGGCGCCGACGCGCTTGCCCAGATCGGCGCGGCCGGGGATCGCATCCATCAGCGACTGGGTGTAGGCCCCCTGCGCCTTCATCCAGTCGATGGTGGCGGGATCGAGTTTCTCCAGGCCGCGATAGGTGTCGGTCACCGGCTTGCCCCAGAGCGTCTCGGTGACCGGGCTGGGCGCGATGGCGGCCGGCTGCGGCGGCGCCGTGCCCAGCGGCGCGAGCGGATCGGCGGCGGCGGCGGTGGCGACGAGCGCGGCGGCGGCGAGGAGATGGGTGAGTTTCATCGCGGGACCTTGGGGAGAGCGGCGCGATGTTCTAGCCAAAAAACAGGCCGGCGCGAAGGGCGGCGTGCCTGACGATCCCGTTAGCGGACGATCCCGCGCCGGCGCAATTCCGCCTCGCCCACGCCGATCCAGCCCGGAACGTCGATCGCGCAGCGCGCCAGCGACGCGGCCTCTTCCGCCAGCCAGAAGGTGTAGCCGACGATCCCGGAGCCGCCGTCGCGCGCGCCTTTTTCCTCGGGCGAAAACTGCGCGAGGACGTCCTCGAACGGGGCATCCCCCTTCGACCAGTCCTTCCATTCGGCGCGGTGCCGGCAGCGGGCCTTGCGCGCGAGTTCCACCAGCTTCCTGGACGAGAGCCCGCAAGCGGCGGCGCGCCGCACGGCCGCGAAATGCGCCACGACCACCGCCTGCCAGACGATCGAGCAGGCGTGAATCGACAGCAGCTCGTCCTCCATGATCCGGCGCTTGGCACGCTCGGCGACGAAGCGAACCGCCAGGACATAGGTCGCCGCGCCGCAGGCCAGGATGCACAGCAGGAACAGCACGCGATTGAGGCAGTCGGCCGTCGCGGCCCGGTCCGCGCCGTCCGGCGAGAACTGCGCGGCGAGGCCGGTCAGCGGGCCCTGGCCCGTGTCCAGCAATATGGGCCGGAACGGCACCGCCATCGCGGCGGCGTAGAGGATCGACACCGAAGCCAGCGCCACCAGCAGCAGCATGGCGTGCATGCGCGACAGGTAGTTGCCGGCGTGAAATTTCGCGCCGCTATCGCGGCTGAGCGAGCTTTGGCAGAACCAGAACGGGTTGGCGCGCTTCGTGAACGGGCGCGGCCAGCGCCGGAAAGCGCTTTTTCGCCGGTCGAACCAGAGGTAATTGCCGGGCAGGTAGATCGCCTCGAACAGGCTGGCCTGAACGACGCGCCAGGCCCGCATCGCCGCTTCCCATTCGATGGTCCGGTTGGATTGCCGCCAGCGGCCGTCTTTCCCGTCCGGCATGTTGCGAACGCGATAGAGGAACAGCTCGTAGCCGTAATGCCGGTTCGCGCTGGTGTAGCAGCTGTCGCCGAGACGGCATGTGACCAGCACGAAGGCGAGGATCAGGACCGCGCCGAGCCCGACGGCGGGAAACCCGCCCGGCGTGAACATGAAGTAGAAGATGCCGCCCAGCGCGATGCTGGAAATGCTGAGCGCCTGAAAGGTATGCCAGGCAAAATCGTCTTTTTCCCGGTTCGCCTCCTTGCGCAATTGCGCGATCAGCCGGGTTTCGCGATCCGCCCCGCATTCTTCGCCGTCATCGTTCGCGTCGTCGTCATCCTGAGCGGCGCGCACCTGCGGGCCGGGAGTCGGATCGTCGAAGCTTCGCCTGGTGCTGGTTTCGAACATCGGGCCCCCCGGCAATGTTCCGGCGAGCCTAGGGGTAGGCCGAACCCAACTCAATCCCAAATTGCATCGCCGGCCACGCGGAGACGCCGCCGCGGATGGGATCGCGCGTCAGCCGCCGCAGCATTTCTTGTATTTCCTGCCCGAGCCGCAGGGACACGGATCGTTGCGCCCGACCTTGGGCGTGGTGCGCACGGGCACGGCGCCGGCCGGCATCGGCTTGTTCTTCTGCTGCCAGTAATCGGCGATGTCGATGACGGCCTGGGCGATCAGGTCGGGCGAATGGACCAGCAGGAAATCGCTATCCTTCGGCGACAGGTCCAACAGCGGCCTGCCGTCCTCGCCGGTGCACAGGGCCAGGATCGGGTAGGCGATGGTGTCGTCCTGTTCGGATTGGAGCAGCGCCATCCATTGATCCAGGCGCAGGCCGACGCCGGTCATGAAGCCTTCGGCCCAACCGTGCGGCAGCGGCCCGTCGTCGGTGTCGCGGTCGAAGACCGGCGCATAGGTGCCGGCGGCGACGGCGCCGACGATGTCGTCATGGAGCGCGAAGATGGCGCGGCGGACGGCGATTGCCTGGGCGCTGTTCTCGAAGCGCGGCTCGGCGCCGTTCCAGACGACCGGCATCCATTCCTGCGGATCGACCGGCTCGGGCCCGATGGCGATGGCGGCGAGGAAGCCGTCGAGCTGCGACAGCATCATGACGTCGTCGGGCTGGCCCGGCGCATGGAGATAGTCGTCCAAGACGTCGAGAGCGGCGTCGGTCGAAGCGTCTTTGCCGGCATCGATCATGCGATTTTCTAGCGCCGGAGCACCTCGAATGCCAGGCGGGCGGTCAGGCCCGGCTGTGCCAGCGCAGCGACATGCAGGAGAGGCCGGCGTCCAGCTTGCCGACCTCGTCCACGGCCAAGGCGACGACGGCGCGGCCGGCCGCCGCCAGCAGGTCGATGGTGCGGGGAAAGCGGGCGCCGACGAACACCGTGTCGTTGACGCGCAGCGCGTTGGCGGCGGCGTCTTCGCCGCCGGGAGTCACGACGATATCGAAGCCGGGGAAGAGACCGCCCGCGGCCATCGCCCGGGTCGCGAGCAGCGTGGCGTCGTCGATGAGCGAGACGGCGGTCTTCAAATGCAGCACGCCGCGCGGGGTTTCGACGATGCGGGATCTGCGGCCGAGGGCCTGCAGGTGGGCGGCCAGCGCGGCGGCACCCTTCGCCTGCGTGCGCCCGGACAGGCCGATGAAAACCGCGTCCGGCGTCACGAGGACGTCGCCGCCATCGACGCATTCGCCGTCCCGCAGTTCGAGCACGCGGTCGAAGCGCCGGGTCAGTTCGGCCCGCATCGCCTCGCGCTCGCCCAGGCGCGACGGCGCGCCGGGACGCAGAAGGATCGCGCCCTCGGAGAAGACAAGCGCCGGATCCTCGACGAAGACGGAATCGGGAAAGGCTTCGAGCGGCGGCAGGACGTCGACCGCGACGCCGGCGGCGGCGAGCGCCGCGACATAGGCGGCGTGCTCCTCGAAGACGCCGTCATAGTCCGGGACGGCGGAGGGATCGTCGCGCAGGCCATCGACGACGCTGCGGCCGGGCGTGCGGACGATGGCGCGGTCGAAATCGAACACGCGCATCATTGCCCCTTCAGCCGGGCAGGCAGGACGGCGTGGGCCGGGACGCCGAGCTGGCGGCGCAGCGCGTCGGATATGAGGGTGCGGTCATAGGGCTCCTGGGTCCAGGGCGCGTCCGGCCTCGGCTTGACGAACTGGGTGCCGTAAATCTGTTTCCGGCCGATGCGTTGCAGATAGCGGTCGAGCGTGGCCGCCGCGATCCAGACGGCCGCGCCGTCGCCCTTCGACACGGCGATCACCGCCAGCGTGTGGGCGAGAAGATAATCGTCCGGCGCGTCGCCATGCTGAAAGACGAACGACGCTTCCTCATAGTCCTTTCCCGTGCGCAGGGCGCCCTGGGCGAGGAGGCGCCGCGTGCGCAGCCGGCGCGCGGCGTCGGATTTGGCGACCACGGCCCAATCGGCCTTGTCGCTCCCGCGATCGCCCTGATCGGCGTCGTAGATCGCCTTCATCTCGGCGCTGGGCGTGTCGCCGTCGTCGACGGTATAGGCGCGGCCGATCTGCCAATCGGTCGCGACCGCGGCGGTCTTGCCGGCGCGGGTCAGGAAAAGCGCGTCCGCGCCGAGCTGCGCGGGGTCGTCGCCGAAGGCGAGGCGCGCACCGGCGCCGTCCAGTCGCAGGACGAAATCGTCGTCGTGCTTCGGATCGCCGGCGTCCTGCGCCGCAAGCACCAGAGCGCCGCCGGCGAGATGCGATCGGACGATCCGATCCCGCCGCACGCCGGGCGCGGCAATCAGGAAAAGCCGGCCGTTGAAGACCGTCAGGTGGGCCGGGCTTTCGACATATCCGCCGATACCGCCGCCGTCCGGCCGGAGCGCGAGGACATAGAGGGTGCGGTCGCCGAGCCGCAGGACCCAGGTGCCGAGGAATTCTTTCGGGACGGGTTGCGCGTGGACCAGGCCGGCCGACACGATCCAAACCGCGACCGCCGTCGCCCAGCGCTTCATGCCTCCGCTCCACCGCCCGTGCGGCGCGAAGGGTAGGAGCGGCATGGGGGAAAAGCAAAATATGCCGCGCGGCGCGTCCTCAATACGCGACCCGGCCGGCGCGGACCTTTTCCGGCGGCGCGTTGAAGAAGGTGCTGGCGGCGGCGGCGCTGCGGGCCAGGACCAGGACGCCGTCGCCCGCCGCCACG
>DASWOE010000394.1:0-12009 GCA_036398875.1 Rhizomicrobium sp. | reverse complement strand
GGCCGCGCGCGCGGCGCCGAGCGCGGCGAGCGCGTTCGAAACGTTGTGGCGGCCCGGCACCCGCAGCCGGACCGCGGCCACGGTGGAGGCATTGCGCTCGCCGACCTTGAAGGCGATGCCGTCGGGGCGCGGTTCGATCTCCTGCGCCAGCAGGTCGGCTTTCGGATCGGTCAGGCTGTAGGTCAGCCGGCGCACCGGCGGCAGCGCGGCGGCGAGGGCCGCGGTCTCGTCATTGTCGAGATTGAGCACGGCGATTTCGGAACGGGCGACGAAGGCGCGGAACAGGGCGCGCAGCTCGTCCAGCGACTTGTGGTCGAGGGCGATGTTGTTCAAGACCGCGATGCGCGGGTGATAGCGGGCGATGGAGCCGTCGCTCTCATCGACCTCGCTGACGAAGATGTCGCCCCGGCCCACCAGGGCGCTGGCGAAGGGCGCATCGGCGCTCGCGAAATTCACCATCACCGCGCCGTTCATCACGGTCGGATCGAGCCCGGCCGCGTGCAGCACCCAGCCGATCATGGCGGTGGTGGTGGACTTGCCGCTGGTGCCGGCGACGCCGATGGGGTTGGGCGATTCGTTGAACAATTGGGACAGAAGCTCGGCCCGCGGCATCAGCGTCGCGCCGACGCGCCGCGCCGCCTGGACGTCGGGGATGGTCTCTTCCACCGCCGCCGAGGTCACCACGACGGCGTCGGGCGACGTCACGCCGCTGCCGTCCTGCGGGAACAGCGCGACGCCGGCGCGGCGCAGATAAGCGAACTTCTCCGGCAGTCGGCCCTGGTCGAGGGCGCGGTCGGAGCCGGCGACGGCGGCGCCGCGCGATTTGACGATCAGCGCGAGCGGGAGCATCCCGCTGCCGCCGATGCCGCAGAAGAAGTAAGGTCTCGCTGGGATCATCGCCGGACGCTATAAGCCGCAGGATGGCATGACAAGCAAGGAAGAGCCGTTGAAGATCGGCGTCGTCGCCCCGGCCGCACGGCTTCATCCCGATACCGCCGAACGCGTCGGCGCATTGGCGCGCGAGGCCTATGGCGACCGCGTCGCGCTGGTATTCCATCCGCAATGCTTCCTGAGCCAGGGCCATTTCGCCGGCGACGATGCGGCGCGCCTGCAGGCCTTCCTGGATTTCGCCAATGACGAGAGCTTTGCGGCGCTGTGGTTCGCGCGCGGCGGCTATGGCTCGGGACGGATCGCGGGGCACGCGATCGAGCGGCTGACGCCGGCGGCGCGGGCCAAGACCTATCTCGGCTATAGCGATTGCGGCTTCCTTTTGGCCGGGCTCTATGCCCAGGGCTATGGCGTGGCGCACGGCCCGATTCCGCACGACATCCGCCGCGACGGCGGCGAGGCGGCGGTGCGCCGCGCGCTGGCCTGGCTGGTCGACAGGGACAAGGCGAGCCTGGAGCCGTCGCTGGACGGCAGGCAGAAAGCGGCGGCGCTCAATCTGACCATCCTCAGCATGCTGATCGGCACGCCGCTGATGCCCGATCTGAGCGGCCATGTGCTGATGCTGGAGGAGGTGTCGGAGCATCTCTATGCCATCGACCGGCTGATGGTGCATGTCACGTCGCACCCGCCGCTGCGCCGGGTGGCCGGCATCCGTCTTGGCCGCGTGAGCGACATCCCCGACAACGATCCGCCCTTCGGCCAGACGCCGGAACAGATCGTGCGGCACTGGTGCGCTGCGGCCGGCATTGCGTTTCTGGGCGGCGCCGATATCGGCCACGACGCCGCCAACAAGCTGGTGCCGTTCGGGACCATGGCGTGACCGCCGCGCGCCTTCTGCTGGCGAACGCGGCGGTCGTCGCGCTGTGCTTTGCGGTGCTGTGGCGGATCGCCGTTCGGATCGGCGATGTGAGCTTCGTCGATTCCTGGTGGGCGCTGGGCATGGTGGTTCTGGCCGGCACCAGTCTTGCCGCGAACGGCGCGCCGACGCCGCGGCAGGTCCTGCTGTTCGCCTTGTGCGCGGCCTGGGGCGCGCGGCTCGGCATCCATCTTCTGCGGCGCTGGCGCGGGAACGGCCCCGACCGGCGCTATGTCGCGCTGCTCGGGCGCGTGCAGAGCGAGCGCGGCCTGGGCTTCGCGCGGGCGGCGCTGCAATACGTCTTCGCGCTGCAGGCGCCCTTGCAGTTCATCGTCGCGCTGCCGGTGCAGCTGGGCCAGATCGGGCGCGGGCCGATCGGCCCGCTTGCCATCGCCGGCGCGGCGCTCGCGCTGTTCGGCATGGCCTTCGAGAGCATCGGCGATTGGCAGCTGGCGCGCTTCAAGCGCGACCCCGCCCAGGCCGGCCGCGTGCTGGACACGGGATTGTGGCGCTATACGCGCCATCCGAACTATTTCGGCGACTGCTGCGTGTGGTGGGGATTGTGGCTGATCGCGGCGCAGGGCGGCGTGCTCGGAGCGGCGACGATCGTCGGTCCGATCCTGCTGACCTTCCTGCTCACGCGCTGGAGCGGCGTGCCGACGGTCGAGGGCCGCATGCGGCGGCACACGCCGGGCTATGAAGATTATGCCCGGCGCACATCGGGCTTCGTGCCATGGCGGCCGCGTTCGCCCTGCCCTTGAGGGGGCGGTAGAAAACCGTCCCGGATGAAGGCGCGGTCGGCCCAGACCGAATGGGTGCCGCTGCACAGCTTGTGCGGCAGCGCGATGCGGCAGACCGGGCCGTCCTCGATGCGGCGCGCATCGAGCAGGATGCATTCCGACGTCGCGGTGTTCTCGTCGGTGACGAAGCTGACCAGATAGCCGTCGTCTTCCGCGGCCGCGCCGAGGCGCGGCGCGAACGGCGCCTCGCTGGCATAGCGGTTGGGACCGAGGGTGTAGGACCAGCTCGCGCCGGTCTTGAGGTCGTGCTTCACGAAGCCCCGGAACAGGAACCAGCCCGGCACCGCGATGGTCGAATAGCCGTAGCGATAGGGCCGTCCGGCATGGCGGGCATTGATCATGCCGAATTCCAGCACGCGGTCGTCCAGCCGCTCCTCGCGCGTCCTGCCGGTCTTCAGATCGAAGCGCCAGCGGTGCAGTTTCGACTTGAAGCTGTATTCGTCGAGGAACCCCATCATGTGCTCATAGCCGGGCGGCGCGTCGGCTTTGGGACCGGGCGTCGGCTGTTCCTGAAAATAGCCGTCGAGCACGACCTCGTCGCCGTCCTCGAAGGCGTTGAGCCAATGCAGCACATAGGTCGGCGCCGCCTCGAACCAGCGCACGTCTTCGGGGCCGCCACGGCGCGGCAGGAGCGCGAAGCGCGAGGGCAGGCCGGCATGCTCGCGCACCGCATGCACGTTGCGCTTGAGCAGCTCGGCATCCCAGAACACCGGCAAATCGTTCAGGATGGCGTAATGCTCGGTGAACGCCATGTCGTGCGGCAGGCGCGGGCCCGGCAGCGGCACCGGCACGTAATGCGTGAGGCGGTTGTGCCGATCGACCACGCCGTAATGCAGATAGGGCGCGTGCTTGGAATAGTTGAAGAACATCAGCTCGCCGGTGCGCTCATCGACCTTGGCGTGGGCGCTGATGCCGTCGATCGGAACCCAGGGCTCGATGCCGTGCTGTTCGAGCGTCTCGGGATCGAGGCGGTAGCCTTCGCCGCACTGGTAGAAGGTCGAGAGCGCCTTGCCGGCATGGACGACGATGTCGGTGGACGACGAATCCTTGAGCGAGCCGTGGGCGCCGAAGCCGGGGCGCCTGGCCAGCTGCACCGGATCGGCGAGGCCGCCCCACAGCGATCCGCCTTCTTCCTGTTCCGCCGCGAAGCAGCGGGTGCGCACGAAGCGGTTGCGGTATTGCGCGCGCCCGGCCCGGAAATCGACCTGATGGATCATGCCGTCGCCGTCGAAGGGATGAAAGCGGCCGAGCGGCTGGTGGACCTGGTTCTCGGTGTTGCGCAGATAGACGCCGTCGATATCGGCGGGGATGGTCCCGGCGATGACGTCCAGGTCGGCGGCATCGACCTCTTCGTGCAGCGGCGTCCAGGCGCCGTTGAGATAGGGATGGTTGCCGGGCTGGAGCGAGGTTCGGATCGGCGGCAGCTTTTCGACGCGCATGGCTTCCTCCCCGACCGGTCCCGGTCATGCGCCAAGGTCCGTAGCGGAAGAAAAGACTAGCGCAATGCCGGGGCGCGGCAAGTCAGCCGTCGCAGCAGGGCTCGCGGCAGGGATCGGCCATCGCCATGCAGCCGCAGCCGCCGAATTCGCGCTTGAGCCGGGTCAGGTGCACGTCGAGCGCGGCCTTCAGGACCTGGTGCCGCGTGAGGCCCTTCTTGACCGCCGCGATGCCGAGCTTCTCGAATTCCAACGGCGTGAGCGTGAGCATCATGCGATGCACCCGCGCATCGGGCGGCGGCGGCTCCTCGGCGACGGGCGGCGCGGACGGGAGAGGCGGAACGGGCGGTGCGACCGGCGCCCGCGTCCAGGCCAGCGACGGCTTGGCGTCGGACGGTGCGGCGTCGCCCTTGCGGGCGAACAGCGCGGCGGTGATGGGCGAAAAGCGCGGATTGCTCACGAGCTCTCCTATTGCGGGCGATCGGCGGCGCGGCGGCCAAAAGTGTGGACCCGGCGCTCGATGCCGCCGAAAGGCGCGGGACTGATGCGGCGGTCGAGCACGACGCGGCGCTCGGTCAGAAGCGGCGGCGGCTCGGCGAGCGGCGGCAGGTCCAGCTCCACATCGTCGATCGACAGCCGCTCGTCGCCCAGGGCGGAGAGCGCGCCGGTGGCGAAATGCGTGGGGCGCACGTCCGGCATCAGCCGCGTATCGCCGGTCAGCCGCGACAGCCGATCCTGGATGTAGATCCACAGATCGCGCACCTCCTTCGCCGATTGCGATTTGGGCACGACCTCGCCCACGGTGCGGCCATCGACCATGCTGGCGGCGAAATCGACGCGGTGATGCAGGGTGATCGGCGCCACCGTGCCGTGCTGCGACAGCGCCACCGCCGCCTCGCCGGTGATGCGGGCGCGCGGCGTGGCGGCATTGACGACGAAGATGACCGGCTTGCCGTGGCGCTCGGCGATATCGACGGTGGCGCCGACGGCGCGCAAATCGTGCGGGCTGGGCCGCGTCGGCACCGCCACGAGATCGGCATGCGCCACGACCTGGGAGATCGAGCCGGTGATCGCCGGCGGCGTGTCGATGACGGCGAGACGGATGCCGGAGGCCTTCAGGGCCGACAGCGCCTGGCCGAGCTCAAGCAGGCCGACCTTGGCGAAATGCGGCGTCGCCGAGCGGCGCGCGTTCCACCAATGCGACAGCGAGCCCTGCGGGTCGGTGTCGATCAGCGCCACCGGACCGATGCCGGCCTGATCGGCCTCCACCGCCAGATGGCCCGACAGGGTGGTCTTGCCCGAGCCGCCCTTCTGCGACGCCAGAACCAGTACGTGCATGCAGCCCTTCCCCGGAACGATCGCCCAACTGTGCTAGCCTCGCGTTGTACGCGACCGCGCGTTACGGGGCGTTGAAGGAGCAAGGATGCAATTTCGATTCATTCGCGAAGAACTTTCATCGAAGTCGAGTCGATTGCGTCTCAATTTGCGCCTCGCCTTCCTGCTCGCGCCGCTCCTGAGCGCGGCGGCCTTCGCCGCCGACGCGCCGCCGGTCCAGGACTGGTCGAATGTCGAGACCGTTGTGGTGACCGCCAAGGCGCCCGGACCGGCGCTGTGGCACGTCGCGAAGGGCGCTTCGGAGGTCTGGATCCTGCCCACCGTGTCGCCGGTGCCGAAGGATTTTTCCTGGGACAGCGCCGAACTGGCCAGGCTGATCAAGGGCGCGAACGCGGTGCTGCTGCCGCCGCGCGGCGAGGTCGGCATGTTCGAGGGCCTGTGGTTCTTCATGACCGACCTGGACAGCGTGGAACAGCCCGACGGCACGACGCTGGAATCCACCCTGCCGGCGCCGCTGAAGGCACGCTTCGTCGCCGCGCGGAGCGGCATCGACGAGGCCGCCGACCGCTACGACAAATTCCTGGGCGGGGTCGCCGCACTGATGCTGGAGAGCGACTACTGGTCCTTCGCCAAGCTGGCGCCGAACGGGACCGAGAAGACGGTGGAGAGCCTGGCCTCGCATGCCGGCGTGCGGGCGCGGGCCGTCGCGGTCTATCCGGCGATGAACATCGTGCGCGACGTGCCGAAGATGTCGGCCGAGGCGCACCGGGTCTGCATCGACGACGCGCTGCAGGACATCGCGACGATGTCGCAGCACGCCGCCGCGGCGGCCGCGGCCTGGGCGGTCGGCGACATCGACGGCGTCAAGGCGCATTACGCCGAGATCAAGCTCGACGCCTGCCTGGCGCAGAACAACGCCTATGCGGCGATGCGCGAGACGGCCAATCGCGACATGACGGCTGCGATCCTGGCGGCGCTGGACAAGCCGGGCAAGACCGTGGCGGTCATGCCGATGGGCTTCTTCCTGCGCAAGGGCGGCGTGCTGGAGCGGCTGGAGGCCGCCGGCCTGACGGTGAGCGGGCCGGGTTCTTGACCCATGCGCGCCGCGTGGACGGAAAAGGAGGCATTCAATAGATTACAACCAAAAGTTGTATTGCGGGCAAGCCTGCCTTATTCTGCCGGCGGGAGCAGGCATGAGGCCGCTATGCCCAAGAATTCGCCGCCACAGGACTCGACGGACCTCTTTCCAACGCCGGGCGATTCGCCGAGGAAGGACCGCTGGATAAAGCCCGCCTTCCGCAAACTGCACGCCGACGAAGCCGAAGTGGGCATAGACTTTTATCCGGAAGTCCTGATTCTTTTAGGGTCTTGAAGTTTCGCGGCGGGAGCGGTCAAACCAGCGTCGCCTGGGTCTTGGCCTTCACCTCGTCGGCCGCCACGCCGGGCGCCAGCTCGACCAGCGCGAGGCCGCCGGGCACGACGTCGAACACGCCCAGATTGGTGATGATCCGATCGACGCAAGCCTGGCCGGTGAGCGGCAGGGTGCACTGCTTCAGGAGTTTGGAATTTCCCGCCTTGTCGGTGTGGTCCATCGTGACGACGCAGCGCTTGACGCCGGCGACGAGGTCCATCGCGCCGCCCATGCCCTTCACCAGCTTGCCCGGCACCATCCAGTTGGCGAGGTCGCCGGTCTCCGACACCTCCATCGCGCCCAGGATCGAAAGATCGATATGGCCGCCGCGGATCATCGCGAAGCTGTCGGCGGAGGAGAAGTAGGAAGTGCGGTCGAGCTCCGTGATGGTCTGCTTGCCCGCGTTGATGAGATCGGGATCGACCTCGTTCAGCCTCGGGAACGGGCCCATGCCGAGCATGCCGTTCTCCGACTGCAGCGTGACGTCCATCCCATTCGGGATGTAGTTCGCCACCAGGGTCGGGATGCCGATGCCGAGATTGACGTAGAAGCCGTCGCGCAATTCGCGCGCCGCCACCTTGGCAAGATCGTCGCGTGTCCAGGGCATTCTATTCTCCTGTCATCCCCGGCGAGGCATGCGCAGCATGCCGAGGGAAGGGGATCCACGGGTTGCACCAGTCTATCCGATAAGGCCCCGAAACAGGTCCCGCCAGTCCGGGTTGGTTTTCTCGATGAGCTTGATCTTCCACGCTCTGTTCCAGCCCTTGATCTGCTTTTCGCGCGTTATCGCATCGCCGACGTCGCCCCATTCCTCGAACCAGACAAGCCTGTGCACGCCATAGCGTTTCGTGAACCCGTCATTCAGGTCCTTCTTGTGCTGCCACGTACGCTCGGCAAGCGCGCCGGTGATTCCGATGTAGAGCGTTCCGTCCTTCTTGCTCGCCAGCATATAAACCCAGTAGCGCTTCGCCATCGCGTCTGCTCATGGATTCCCTTCCCTCGCGCGGCTTTCGCCGCACTCGCCGGGAATGACACTTTGCATCATTCCCGCACCGTGCGCTTTTCGATGCGCTTTTCGTAGGCTGCGCCTTCGACGATCCGCTGCACGAAAATGCCGGGCGTGTGGATCGTGTCGGGATCGAGCGAGCCGACCGGCACCAGATGCTCCACCTCCGCCACCGTCACCTTGCCGGCCGTCGCCATCATCGGGTTGAAATTGCGCGCCGTCTTGCGGAAGACGAGATTGCCCTGGGCATCGCCCTTCCAGGCCTTGACGATGGACAGATCGGCGACGAGGCCGGTCTCCAAGACATAGGTCACCCCGCCGAAATCCTTGTGTTCCTTGCCCTGCGCGATCAGCGTGCCGACGCCGGTCTTGGTGTAGAAGCCGGGGATGCCGGCGCCGCCGGCGCGGATGCGCTCCGCCAGCGTGCCCTGCGGATTGAATTCGAGCTCCAGCTCGCCGGCGAGATATTGCCGCTCGAAGGTCGCGTTCTCGCCGACATAGGACGAGATCATCTTCCTGATCTGGCGGGTCTGCAGCAGAAAGCCCAGGCCGAATTCATCGACCCCGGCATTGTTGGAGATGACGGTGAGGTCCTTCACCCCGGATTCGACCAGCGCGCCGATCAGCTTTTCCGGAATGCCGCACAGGCCGAAGCCGCCCGACATGATGGTCATGCCGTCGAACAGGATGCCGTCGAGGGCCGCTTTGGCGTCGGAATGGACTTTCGTCTTCATCGCAGATCCGTGGGTGGAACGGAGCAAGTATAGCGCGACGTCCGCGCCGGCGCGCGCGTCATTCCGTCCAGGAAAAGCCGACGCGCAGGACGCGCGGGCTGGCGGTGCTCACCACGGGAACGGTATCGGCGCTCTCGGTGGTGGCGATGCTGGCGTTCAGGAGATTGTCGCCCGCGACATAGACGGCGAGGCCGTCCCACAGGCGATAGGCGATGCGCGCATCGAGCGTGGTCGCGGGGCCGAGCCGCAGCGTGTTCTGGTCGTCGGCGAACCGGGTGCTCTCATAACGCGCATCGAGGGTGACGCTTACATCCTCCAGCGGGGCGGCGCGGAACCCGCCGGTCAAGGTCAGCTGGGGCGCCTGGGACGGCCGCCTGCCGGTCAGCTGGGACGCGGCGACGCCGCCCTGGACGCGGGCATCGACATAGTCGAACGCCGCATCGAAGGCGAGCCAGGACGCGGCCTGCCAGCGCGCATCGGCCTCCAGGCCATAGGCGTCGATGTTTCCCGCATTCTGGCGCTGGATGAGCAGGCCGCCGGCCGGAACCATGCCCAGGCCAGGCACCGTCACCGGACCGTGCTTGACCGTGACATTGGTGATGGCGCTGTGGAGCTGGTTGTAGAAGCCGGTCAGATTCCAGGCGAAGGTCTCGCCGGTCTCGCCGGTGCCGAGTTCGGCGCCGTAGAGCTTTTCGGGCGTCAGGCCGGGATTGGCCTCGGTGATATTGCTGCCGAGCCGGAAGGGACGATAGAGCTCGTTGAGGCTGGGTGCGCGGAAGCCGCCATAGGCGGCGGCGCGCAGATAAAGGTCCTCGCCGATGTCCTGGCGCAGGCCGAGCCGCGCGGTCGGCACGATGCCGTTCTTCGACGGCGTGCGCTGGTTGGTCGTCACCGCGCCGGTGGCGAGCACGCTCTGCACCAGATGGCCGCCGGTCGAGGCCCAATGGTCGGCGCGCAGGCCGAGCGTGACGAGGGTGCCGGCGACCTGCGCGGCGCCTTCGGCATAGAGGCCGCCGACCACGGTGCGCCCGCCGCTGTCGCGGTTCATGGTCGGGGCGCCGGCGATGAAGGAATAGTGCTCCTTGGAATCGCCCTGGGTGAAGCGGGCGTCGCCGCCGACTTCCCAGTCGAGCGCCATGAAGCTGCCGCGCAGCGCGGCATTGAAGCCGTAGCCGAGCGCGGGGGTGGAATACTGATCGTTGCTGACGGTGGTCGAGGCGCGATGGGGCGGGTTGACGCTCGCCGAGACGTTGGAGAAATCCGAATTGCGCAGCCAGGCCTGGACGCGATAGCCGAGCGCATCGCCGCTCTGCGGATGTGCCAGCGTCAGGCTGGCGGTGACGCCGTCGGCCGACGAGGTCGCGCCGACCAGGCCGGAGTCGCGGTTCTCGCCATAGGCGCCGAGCCTGAGCGACACCAGCGCGCCGGAATAGGGCTCGACCTCCGCCCGCAGCGAGGCGTTGCGGGCGTGATAGGTCACCGCGTCGTCGGCCGGCCCGCGCTGGGCCGGCGACACCGGAATCCAGCCGTCGCTGTCTTCGTCCGACGCGCTGGCGAACAACGAGACCGGGCCGAGCGTGGCGCCGCCGGAGGCGGCGGCGCGCTTGCCGTTGCGCTGCGCCAGCGAGGCGTCGGCGGCGACGAGGCCGTCGCCCCGCGCCTCGGTGAGCGCGATCACGCCGGTTAGCGCGCCGGCGCCGGACGGCCCCGCGCCCGCGCCGCGCACCACCTCCGCGCCGGCGATGTCTTCCGGCGGCAGCGAGGACCAGATCACCCAGCCGCCGAAGGGATCGTTCTGCGGCACGCCGTCGAGCGTCACCAAAGCGCGGCCGGCGCCGGAGGGCGCGATGGAGCGCAGCGACACCCCCTGGGTGGTGGGATTGGCCGAGAGCGAGGAGTAGCGGCGGAACAGCGACAGGCCGGGAACCTGGGCCAAGGCGTGATCGAGCTCCGTGTCGCCGCGGATATCGGCCGCGCTCAGCGTGGCGACGGAGAAGGCGGCATTGCCCACCGGATCGGGCGGCGCGGCGGTCACCACCACGGTCTCGACGTCGGCAGACGCGCCCGTGCCCGCCAGGGCAAAAGCGACGATGCAGAGCGGCAAGCTGCGGAAAATCTTGAACATCCCGGGCGGAACCTACGACGCCGCGGCGCCGCTTGCCATGCGGCCAAGCGCAACGTTGCGTTCGGCTCGGTAATCGTACACTGTACGCGTACGGGGTACGAGACTATATGCCCAGGGAGCTCTCCAGCGAGGATTTCGAGGCGGTGCGGGCCAGGATCGGCGCCGCGGCCACGGCGCTCTATGCCGCCGGGGGGGTGGGCGCGATCACCATCCGCGACATCGCCAGGAAGCTCGGCCGCAGCCCGATGGGGCTCTACCGCTATTTCGCCGACCGCGAGGAGATGCTGGCCTTCATCCGCGCCGATGCGTTCGACCGTTTCGCCGATGCGCTGGAAGCCGCCTTCGCGGGCGGCGCCGATCCCTTCGCGCGGGCGCGCGCGGTCGGTCGCGCCTATTTCGACTTCGCACTCGCCCATCCCCATGCCTATCGGCTGATGTTCGACCTCGATCCGCCGGACGAGGCCAGGCACCCCGACCTGCGCCGCGCCGGCCGGCGCGCCGGCGAGACGGTGACGCGGCATGTGAAGGACCTGGTCGCCGCCGGCATCGTCCATGGCGACCCGCTCGTGATCGGCAACGCGCTGTGGGCGGCGTCGCATGGCGTGATCGTGCTCCATCTCGCCGGGCGCCTGCCCGCCGGCATGAAGGTGGAAGACCTCTATTTCGAGACCATGCGGCTCACCTTCCGCGGCGCGCGCACGCCGCCGACGCGCAGCGCGCGCCCGCCGGCCAAATCGCAACCCTCATCCTAACCGGAGAAAAACCATGGCCCTCAAAGGCGCATTGACCAAGACGCTATCCCTCCCCGTGATCGGCTCGCCGCTGTTCATCGTCTCCGGCCCGGACCTGGTGCTGGCGCAGTGCAAGGCGGGCATCATCGGCTCCTTCCCGTCGCTGAACGCACGGCCGCTCTCGCTGCTGGACGAGTGGCTGGCGCGCATCACCGAGGAGCTGGCGGCGTGGGACCGGGCACACCCGGAGAGCCCGTCGGCGCCCTTCGCGGTCAACCAGATCGTGCACAAGTCGAACGACCGGCTGGAGCAGGACCTCGCGCTGTGCGTGAAGTACAGGGCGCCGGTGGTCATCACCTCGCTGGGCGCGCGCGAGGACATCAACGCCGCGGTGCATTCCTATGGCGGCGTGGTGATGCACGACATCATCAACAACCGCTTCGCCCACAAGGCGATCGAGAAGGGCGCCGACGGCCTCATCGCGGTGGCGGCCGGGGCCGGCGGCCATGCCGGCGTGCTGTCGCCCTTTGCGCTGATCGAAGAGATCCGCGAATGGTTCGACGGGCCGCTTGCGCTCTCCGGCGCGATTTCGACGGGACGCGCGGTCCTGGCGGCGCAGGCGATGGG
>DASWOE010000393.1:0-9786 GCA_036398875.1 Rhizomicrobium sp. | reverse complement strand
CCATTCGCCTTGCGGATCAGCTCGAGGCAGATGCCGGCCTCGTTCGGCGTGCACGGCCCCGGCGACAGCCCGATGGCATCGGGCCGCAGCGCCAGCGCCTCGGCGGCCGTCAATTCGTCGTTGCGCTTGACGACGACCTCCGCTCCCAACTGCCCCAGATAGTGGAACAGGTTGTAGGTGAAGCTGTCATAATTATCGATCAAAAGTAGCAAATCGCACCTATCTACTTGATTTTGTTGACTTCGCTTTCGAACCACCTCGTCTGATACCCGCTAAAATACCCGCCTTTTTCCGCCGATACCCGCGCGTCCTTTCTATTTTCGCGGAATCGCCGCCGGATTGAAAGGTTGCGCCAAGCCGAGCCGGTTGAGGAGATCAAGGGGCCTAATCTCCTCACGAAGTGAGGAGATCGATCTTTCCGGCGGCCGGGCGCCATGATCGTCACGACCTAGGCGATTGCAGGATCGACGTGATCGAGATCGAGTCCGGGATAGGCAAAAGCACCGGCGATCCGCTCACAATCTTCCTCCGACACGCCTTCCCGGCGCGCAGTGGCGTACCAGGTCTTTTCGACCTGATCGCGCATGCCGCGCAACATCGTCTCCGCTTCATCTTTTTCCAGCAGAAACCGTCCCGCCTGGGAGAGCAGGTTGTTGATGTTGATGATGCGGCCTTGGTCGCCGCAGGTCATGGCCAGGTCGCGCCGTTCGATGCCGACAAGCGGCGCCGGCGTGAGGTCATAGGCGGGCGAAAGCCCCCAGGGTTTGCCCTTCGCGATGATGGCGTGATTGCGGGGATGATCGTCGGTGTTGGAGATCAAGCCGTTGAAGCACATCCGTCGGAAAAGCTCGTTGGCGTCGCGTTTGGGCCTCGAAGCAGGTGCCCTCACGGCCATCGACCGCAATGTCGAAGGGATCGTCGAAGTCATCCTCGACGCCACGCGGAAATACGACCGGCCGCTAAGCGAGGATCGGCTGCAAGGCTGGCGCGCCGCGTTGTTCCCGGCCGGGTGCCGAAGGAAATGCGCGACTTTCTCGAATGGTTCAACCAGAAGGACGGCGTCACGGACCCGGTTCTGAAGGCCGGTCTCGCGCATTCGCTTGCTCGACGGATTCGAAGGCAAGCTGACATCGTCGAAATGGGCAAAGCTTACCAAGTCGTTTCAGGCCACCGCCGGACGCGATATCGACGATCCGGAAGCGAAGGGCGTCTTGTTGAAGGATGCCGCGGGCGGTCGCAGCACGTCATAGGCGCTGGCGACGGAAAGCTGACAAGGCCGGTTCGCCGCCCTTGCGATGTTCCGCCCGCTGCCGTCAGATGGGCCGAGATCGCGCCGTCAGGGTTCCATGGCCACCATGTCCACCATAGCCACGCGCTCCGATCAGATGTTTCCGACCCTGACGCCGGCCGAAGTGACGCGTCTGCGCCGCTTCGGCGAGCCGCGCCGCTTCGCGGCCGGCGAGACGATCGCGAAGACCGGCGAGGTTTCGCCGGGCTTTCTCGTGATCCTGGAGGGCGAGGTCGCGATCAAGCAGCGCGACAGCCTTGGCCGCGAACAGCTCATCGTCACCCACGGCCCCGGCCATTTCATGGGCGAGTTGGCGCAACTGAGCGGCCGGCCCGCCCTGGTCGATGCCGTTGCGCTCAAGCCCGGCGAGGCCATCGTCATCCGGCCGCAACGCCTGCGCGATCTGCTGGTGGAAGAGGCCGAGCTCGGCGAGCGCATCATGCGCGCGCTGATCCTGCGGCGCGTGGGCCTGCTGGAGACCGGCGCGGGCGGGCCGATCATCGTCGGCCGCGAGAGCCATCCCGATGTGCTGCGGCTCTCGGCCTTTCTGGGGCGCAACGGCCACCCCTACACCGTCGTGTGCCCGCAGGCCGACCCGGAAGTGATGGCGATGCTCGAACGCTTCCATATCGAGCCGCAGGAACTGCCGATCGTCCTGTGCCCGAATGGAGAATTGCTGCGCAATCCGGACGAGAACACGCTGGCGCGCTGCATCGGCCTCGTCGCCCAGCTCGATCCCGACAAGCTCTACGACGTCGCCATCGTCGGTTCCGGCCCGGCCGGCCTGGGCGCGGCGGTCTATGCCGCGTCGGAAGGGCTGTGCGTCGTCCTGCTCGATTGCCGGGCCTTCGGCGGCCAGGCCGGCGCCAGCGCCCGCATCGAGAACTATCTGGGCTTTCCCACCGGGATCAGCGGCATGGCGCTGATGGCGCGGGCCTACAACCAGGCACAAAAATTCGGCGCCGAGATCGCCATTCCCGACGAAGCCCTCGACCTGACGCAGGATGGCGGCGTCTTCCGGCTCCGGCTGACGAACGCCGAAAGCGTGCGCGCCCGCACCGTGATCGTCGCCAGCGGCGCGCGCTACAAGCGGCTCGCCGTCGCCAATCTCGCCGATTACGAGGGTGGGCACGTCCATTATTGGGCCTCGCCGCTGGAGGCGCGGCTGTGCGCCGGCTCCGAAGTGGTGCTGGTCGGCGGCGGCAATTCCGCCGGCCAGGCGGCGGTCTATCTCGCGACCCATGCCCGCAAGGTCTACATGCTGGTGCGCGGTCCGGGCCTGGCCGCGACCATGTCGCGCTATCTTATCGACCGCATCGCCGCGCAGCCCAATATCGAATTGCTGCCGTATAGCGAGATCACCGCGCTCGACGGCGCCGACCGCATCCTGCAATCGGTGCAATGGACGAACCGCCAGACCGGCGCTGTGACCGTCAAGCCGATCGCCCATGTCTTCCTGTTCATCGGCGCCGATCCCAACACCGACTGGCTGTCGAACTGCGACGTCGATCTCGACAACAAGGGGTTCGTGCGCACCCGCGCCGACAGCCCGCTGGAGACCAGCCGCGACGGGATCTTCGCCATCGGCGACGTGCGCGCCGGTTCGATCAAGCGCGTCGCCGCCGCCGTGGGCGAGGGCGCCCAGGTGGTCTCTGCGATCCACGCGTTTCTCGCCGATGGCGGTCCCGTCGCGACGGAGAAAGTGTGATGTCCAAGGGCTGTTCGCATCTGGACGGCATCGCGACGGTCGTGCCCAGCGCGCTCGGCTGCGAGGAGTGTCTCAAGACGGGTTCGGCCTGGGTCCATTTGCGGCTCTGCCGCAGCTGCGGCCATGTCGGCTGCTGCGATTCCTCGCCCAACCGCCACGCGACGAAACATTTCCGCAAGACCGGGCACCCGGTCATCGAAGGCTATGATCCGCCCGAGCATTGGGGCTGGTGCTATGTCGATGAGGTGCTGTTCGACCTCTCCGACCGCGCCACGCCGCAGAACGGTCCCATCCCGCGCTATGTGTGAGCTGCCCCGGCGGCAACGTTGACGCCGCGCCGCGCGCGGTTATTTTGCGCGCGCCTTCACGAAAGCACGCCCATGTCCAAAGCCAACGGCCGCAAGTCCATTTTCATCACCGGCGCCGCCTCCGGCATGGGGCGCGAGACCGCCAAGCTCTTCGCCGCGAAGGGCTGGTATGTCGGCGGCTATGACGTCAATGCCGACGGGCTCAAGACGCTGGAGCAGGAGATCGGCTTCGACAATTGCAAGACCGGCCTGCTGGACGTCACGCAGCGTGCGGATTTCGCCGCCGCGCTCGCCGGTTTCGCGGCCGAGACCGGCGGCACGCTCGACATCCTCTACAACAATGCCGGCATCGGCCGCGGCGGCTTCTTCGCCGACCAGCCCTTCGACGACATCATGGCGGTGGTGAACACCAATTTCGTCTCCGTCCTGATCGGCATCCATGAGGGCATCAGATATCTGAAAGCGACGCCCAATTCGCTCTGCTTTACGACCTCGTCCTCGTCGGCGACCTATGGCATGCCGGGCATCGCGGTCTATTCGGCCACCAAGCACGCGGTGAAGGGCCTGACCGAGGCGCTGGCGGTGGAGTTCAAGGCGCTCGGCGTGCGTGCGGCCGACGTGCTGCCCGGGCTCATCGACACGCCGATCCTGCCGCCCGGCGTCGCCGCCGGCGCGCCGAAAGAAGGCATGTTCCGCGCCATCCCGCCGCTCGAGGTCGCCAAGGTCGTGTGGGAGGCCTATCACGCCGACAAGCTGCATTGGTACGTGCCGCCGGAGATTTTCGAACTCGACAAGGCCGCGACGCTGCACCCCGAATCCGTGCGCGACGGCATGGCGGGCGGCTCGCTGTTTTCGTTCCTGAGCACGCTGCCGGCCGGGCCGGAGTAGGACGATCGGCCGTCCGTTCGCACCGCGCCGCCCTCATGCTTCGACGGGCTCAGCATGGATTTAGATCCTCATCCTGAGTCTGTCGAAGGATGAGCGGCGCCTGTTTCCGTTTGCGCGTCCCACACTTGCGTCCGCCCTGCCAATTCCTGTCCTATGCCGCGCCAGTCGGGGGACGCATTTGAGCCGGACATTCGCACTCTTCCTCATCGCCGCCATGCTGCTCGGCATCGCCGTTGGCGTGGTGAGCCATGCCGTCCTCGATGCCGGCCGGATCAAGGCGCTGACCGACGGCCTCGGCCTGGTCACCACCGTCTTCCTGCGCCTGATCCGGATGATCATCGCGCCGCTGGTGTTCTCCACCCTGGTCGCCGGCATCGCGCATATGGAGGACGCCTCGGCGGTCGGCCGCGTCGGCGCCAGGGCCATCGCCTGGTTCCTTCTCGCCGCGCTGGTGTCGCTCGCGCTCGGCCTTGTGCTCGTGCACGTCTTCCAGCCCGGCGTCGGCCTGTCCCTGCCCAGCGGCGCAACGGGCGAGGTGCCGACGGCCGGCGCCTTCACGCTGTCGGATTTCATCACCCATCTGGTGCCGCGTTCCATCGCCGAGGCGATGGCGAACAACGAGATCCTGCAGATCGTGGTGTTCTCCTGCTTCGTCGGCACGGCGATCGCGGCGACCCAGGACCGCGCGCCGGCCATCCTGGCTCTGGTCGAGCAGATCGCGGCCGTCATGCTGAAGATCACCGGCTATGTGATGACGCTGGCGCCGCTCGTGGTCTTCGCCGCGCTCGCCTCCACCATCGCCACCCAGGGCGCCGGCATCCTTCTGACCTACGCCAAATTCGTCGGCGGCTTCTACTTCGCGCTCGCGCTGCTCTGGGCGCTGCTGCTGGGGGTCGCCGCCCTGGTGCGGCGCGGCGCCTTGCGCCCATTGCTGCGCGCCGTGCGCGATCCGGTCCTGCTCGCCTTCTCCACCGCGAGTTCCGAGGCCGCCTATCCGCGCCTGTTGGAGGAGCTTCAGGGCATCGGCCTGCCGCGCCGCATCGTCAGCTTCGTCCTGCCGCTCGGCTATTCCTTCAACCTCGACGGTTCGATGATGTATCTCACCTTCGCGACGCTCTTCATCGCCCAGGCCTATCGCATCGAGCTCGGCATCGCCCAGCAGCTCACCCTGCTGCTGATCATGATGGTCACGTCCAAGGGCATGGCCGGGGTGCCGCGCGCCTCGCTGGTGGTGATCGCGGCGGCGCTGCCGTTCTTTCACCTGCCCGAGTCCGGTCTTTTGCTCGTGCTGGCGGTCGATCATCTGCTCGACATGGGCCGCAGCGCCACCAACATCGTGGGCAATTCGGTCGCCTGCGTCGTGGTCGATGCGTGGGATTCGCGGTCGCGCCCGCGCGGCTGACGCCTCAGAAGATCTCCGGCCCATCGACGCAGGACATCCGCGCCAGCGCCGCCAGCGTCGGCCAGTTCTCGTAAGGATTGGTGGCGCCGCCGCACACGAAGCCGCCGTGCGCCATATGGCCCGACGGGCACAGCTGCAGGTGCACATGCGGCCCGGTCGAGCGGCCGGTGCTGCCGGCATAGCCGATCACCTCGCCCTGGCGTACCAAATCGCCCGCCCGCACCGCGAGCCGGCTCATATGGCCGTTGACCACCGTCGTGGCACTGCCGCCATCGGCCTGCAGCGCCACGAAATTGCCGAGCCCGGAATCGAATTCCGCGAACATCACCCGCCCGCCCGTCATCGCGTGCACGGGGGTTCCTTCCTTCACCGCCACATCGACGCCCTGGTGCTTTTCGTTGCGCCCCGGCGCGAGCGGATCGTCGCGCCAGCCGAACAGGCTCGACACATGGCACGTCACGCCCGGCGCGAAGAGCGGGCCGAAGCGGCGATCCTCGCCCGACAGCGTCTCGCCGCCGATCGCAAAGGCGACGCCGTCGCGCCGGTCGGCGCCGGTATGGTGCTTGTAGGCGGCATGCGCCGCGATCGCCGCGACGGCGAGGCTCAGCGTCAGGCCGGCCAGCGCGATGCGCTTGCGATGCATCGGCGCACGCTTGACGGCGCCGGTCTTGAACTGCCGGACGAGCAGCAGCAGGCCGCTCGCGCCGATCAGCCCCGGCTCGAAATAGGAGACCAGCGCCGCGTTCGCCGCGCGCACCTCGGCCGTCGCCTCGCCGCCGGCAAAGGCCAGCACCGGCTTGAACAGCCACGGCACGAAGCGGGCAAGATCGAGCATGACCAGGGTCCACAGCCCGGCCAGCGCCAGGGCCGCGGCCAGCGCATATCCGATGATCCGCGTCGAGACATGGGCCTTGGCGTCCAGGAACACATGCGCCGCCTTCATCAGCGCCAGCAGCAGCAGGCCATAGGCGAGATAGGGCAGGCCGTCGTTCAGGACGGTGTAGATCGCCGGCGCGATGCCGAGCGCGAGGGCCAGCTCCATGCCGGGCGCGGTCATCGTCATCGCCGCCGCCAGCAGCAGCGCCGTTGCCGCGACATTCGCCGCCGCCGCCCAGCTCGACTCGTGCGCGAACCAGCGCCACAGCAATCCGTGCGAGGAATTGAGCCAGTTGCGGCGGTCGCGCGGCCTTATGCCGACCGCCGCCAGCGTGTCTTCCAGCGTGATCGTGGGCAGGAGCGGCGGAGGCCTGCGAATGACATCGGTCTTCGCGCGCGAACGGCGCGGCGGCGCGGCACTGCGGTTCCCATTGCGCAAATCGCCCATCGGCGAATTAACCCCAACGCTTCGCTGGCCGTGTTTCGGCTCGTTGATGTTCGGATGAACCATCCTGCACGATGTGCGCGTCGCGGCCAAGCGGACGAACGGGAACTTCGGCGTGAAAGCCGTTAAGATTAACGCGACAGGTTCGCGCAGCGCTTCAATGCGCCTCGACCGGCGGCGCGTCGTTGCTGAGCGGCGGAACCTTCGCGAAGGGCACGATGACCAGTGCCAGCACGAACAGCCCCGCCAGCAGGTAGAACGCGTCCTGGAAGGCGAGCGTCAGCGCCTGCGCGCTCACATATTGCGTGATCTCGCCGGCCAGCAGCAATTGCGCATGCGCCGCGTCGGCGCCATGGCCCGCCAGCTTTGCGACCATCGGGCCCATCAGGCTGAGGTTTCCGCGGTCGAGCGCTTCGCCGAGCCGCTCGCCATGGGCGCGGCCGCTGTCCTGCAGCACGGTCGTGAGGATCGCGATGCCGACCGCGCCGCCCAGATTGCGCATCAGGTTGAACAGGCCCGAGGCATAGCGCAGTTCCTCCTGCGGCACGCCGTTCAGCGCCATGCCGACCGAGGGCACGATGCACAGGAGGATGGCGAAGCCGCGGATCGCCTGCGGCCAGAACAGCTCCCAGAAGCCCCATTGCGGCGTGACCCCGGCCAGCATCCAGCAGCCCAGCGCGAACAGGATGAAGCCGACCGCGATCACGATGCGCTGGTCGAGCACCGTGGTCAGCCGCGCCGCCAAGGGCGCGCCCAGCGCCATGAACACGCCGGTGATGAACACGGTCGTGCCGATGTCGAGGCTGGAGAAGCCGCGCACGCGGCCCAGGAAGATCGGCGTCAGATAGGTCGCGCCATAAAGCCCCATGCCGATCACGACGCTGAGGATGCAGGCGATGGTGAAGGTCGGCCGCCGGAACGGCGTCAGCTTGAGCACCGGCAGCAGCGAGTAGTAGCTGCGCTCGAAGAACACCAGCGCGCCGACGAAGGAGATCCAGGCCACCGTCAGGATGTCGCGGTCCTCGAACCATTGATGCCGCGGCCCTTCCTCCAGCACATATTGCAGGGCGCCCAGGAACACCGCGAGCGAGACGACATGCAGCCAGTCGATCCGCCGCAGCATTTTGAGGTTCGGCTCGTCCACCTTGCCCAGAAGCGGCAGCGCGATCGCGATGAAGGCGCCCGGCAGCACGTTGACGAAGAACAGCCAGTGCCAGCTCGCCGCGTCGGTGATCCAGCCGCCGACCGTTGGGCCCAGCGTGGGCGCCAGCGTCGATACCACGCCCAGGATGGCCGGGATCATCGCGCGCTGCTTGCCGCTGAACATGGTGAAGCCGGTGGCGAACACGGTCGGCACCATGGCGCCGCCGACGAAGCCCTGCAGGGCGCGGAACAGGGTCATCGACTGGATGTTCCACGCCAGCCCGCACATCAGGCTCGCCAGCGTGAAGCCCACCGCCGAGGCGGTGAACAGCCAGCGCGTCGATAGCGCCTGGCTCAGATAGGCGGCGAGCGGGATCATCACGATCTCGGCCATCAGATAGGCGGTCTGCACCCAGGCGATCTCGTCCGGCCCGGCCGACAAGCCGGCCTGGATCGAATTGAGCGACGCGGCGACGATCTGGATGTCGAGCAGGGCCATGAACTGGCCGAACGCCATGATGCCGAAGATCAAGAGCTTGCGGCCGTGGCTGTAGCCGTCCGTCATATGGGGCACGGGCAGGGCGGCGGCGCTCATCTGGGGCCTTGACGGATTATATTATGGATATCATATAAAGCTCAGAGAGGGAGATGCAAGATGCGTTACGCCCCCACCCACAAGGACGAGACCCGCAAGGCGCTTCTCGCGGTCGCCGGACAGCAGCTTCGCGCGCTCGGACCGGACCGCGTCGCCGTTGCCGCCGTGATGAAATCGGCCGGCCTGACCCATGGCGGTTTCTACGCCCATTTCAAGTCCAAGGATTCGCTGCTGATCGAGGCGTTGGTGCAGATCTTCGGATCGTCCAAGCGGCGCATGACGCGGATGCTGGAAGGCCTGCCGCCCAAGCATGCGCTCGCCACCTATATCGATTTCTACGTCGCGCCGCGCCACCGCGACGACCCGGCGCATGGCTGCCCGATCACCGCGCTCAGCTCCGACATGCCGCGCCAGTCGAAGAAATTCCGCGCCACCTTCGAGGCCGGTGTCACCTCGCTCGCCGCCAACCTCGCCTCCCTGATGACGCAGGCCGGCGTCGCCGGCGCCGACAAGCTGGCGCCGTCCATCCTCGCCGCGATGGCCGGCGCGGTGGCGCTGGCGCGCACCATCTCCGATCCGGATCTGTCCGACGATCTGCTGGCCTCGACCCGCGCGGGCGTCAAGGCGCGGCTGGGCCTGACCGAGCTGGCGCTCGCCGGCGAGGCCGTGCCGTGACCGCGACGCTGCATACCGAGCCCGAAGGTCTCATCCAGATGCGCGCTGTGATGAACGGCACCTCGGACTATCGCGGGATCGCGCATCTGCTGAAATTCAAGCCCATCCGGGTCGATGAAGGGCACGTCGTCTTCGAAGGCCATCCGTCGCGGGAGGTCTACAATCCCATTGGCACCGTGCATGGGGGCTATGCCGCCACGCTGCTCGATTCCGCCATGGGCTGCGCCGTGCATACCCGCCTCGCCAAAGGGCAGGGCTACACCACGCTGGAGCTCAAGGTCGCCTATCATCGCGCCCTGACCGAGACCTCCGGACCCGTGCACGCCGAGGGCAAGGTCCTTTCCTTCGGCCGCCGCGCCGCCTTCGACGAGGGACGCCTGCTCGACAAGGACGGACGGCTCTGCGCCTCCGCCACAACCACCTGCCTGGTGTTCGACACATGACCGCCGCGACCTATG
>DASWOE010000392.1:0-10905 GCA_036398875.1 Rhizomicrobium sp. | reverse complement strand
CGACCGCCGTCGGCTTCGGAACCACAGCGGGCGCGGGCGCCAGCGCGGCGGTCTGCTTGGGAACGGGCGGCGCGGCAGGCGCCGGTGCGGCCGCCGGCGGCTTGGCCGGGGTGCTGGGCGGTGGCGCCGTATCGGCGCTCGCTTCCGCTTCGGACGGCGCCGGCTGCTGGTAGATCTTCAGACCCGTATAGGGCGTCGGCGTGCCGCCCGCATCGCTGGGCGCCAGCTTGGCCGGACCCGGCTCCGCCGCGATCTCGTGCGGCATGTCGGAATGGCCCTGCTGCACGCCGCGCTGATAGGCCAGCCACACGACCGCGCCGAACGCCGCCAGCACGAACAGCGCGATGACGATCAGGAGCGGAAGGCGCGAGCCCTCGACGTCTTCCTCGTCCTCGCCGCCGTCGAACACGCGGACGTCGTCCGATCCTCTTTCGAAATTGGCCATAACCCGGCTCCGATTCTCGCTGCGCAATCTAGCACCCGTCCGCGCCCGAATCATGGCGCATGCCGTGCTAGAGCACGATCTCCCTGTTGAAAACACGGGCATATTCCAGCAGCGCGTAGCGGTCGGTCATCCCGGCGATGTAGTCGCGCACCACGCCGCCCGTCACGCCATCCCCCGGCGCGCCGCACAAAGCTGCCCAATCGGCGGGCATCCTGGCGGGATCGCCGCTGAACGCCGCGAACAGTTCGCCGACCAGGGCCTTGGCGCGGGCGACCGGCGCCAGGACGCGCGGATGGCGGTACATATGCGCGAACAGGAAGCGTTTGACCGCCGCGATCCGCTCCGCCGTCGCCGGCGAGAAGGCGGCCAGCCCGCCGGGATGACGGCGCACCTCGGCCGCGGCGGCGGGGTTCGCCGCGGCGATCCGCCGCCCGGTCTCGGCCAGCAGGTCCTCGACCAGCTCGCTCATCAGTGTACGGACGAGTTCGCCGATGAAGCGGCCAAGGTCGATGCGGCCATAGCGCGCGCGCACCTGCCGCACATGCGGTCCGGCCAGCGGCGCATCCGCCAGGTCGTCGATCCCGAACAATTCGGCGCGCAGCCCGTCGTCGATGTCGTGGTTCACATAGGCGATATCGTCGGCCAGCGACGCGACCTGGGCCTCGAGCGACGGCCAGCTTGCCAGTTCCAGCGCCCAGCGCGCGTCGAAGGATTGGATGGGGCCTGCCAGCGGCGGATGCAGCGGACCGTTGTGCTTCACCAAGCCTTCCAGCGTCTCCCAGGTCAGGTTCAAGCCGTCGAAATCGGCGTAGCGGTGCTCGAGCTTGGTCACCAGGCGCAGGGCGTGGGCATTGTGGTCGAAACCGCCGATCGATTCCGTCGCCGCGTTCAGCGCCTCCTCGCCGGCGTGGCCGAACGGCGTGTGGCCGAGGTCGTGCGCCAGCGCCAGCGTCTCCGCCAGGTCTTCATCCAGCGCCAGAACGCGCGCCAGGCTGCGCGCGATCTGCGCCACTTCCAGCGAATGGGTCAGCCGGGTGCGGTAGTAGTCGCCCTCGTGCTGCACGAAGACCTGGGTCTTGTGCTTCATCCGGCGGAAGGCGGTGGAGTGGATCACCCGGTCGCGGTCGCGCTGGTAGCAGGTCCGTGTCGCGCTCTCCCGCTCCTCGAAGAACCGCCCGCGGCTTGTCGCCGGCCGCGCCGCGAACGGCGCCCGCGCGGCCGGCGGCTGGTAGATCGGCGGGAGAAGACGGCCCGGCGGCTTCGCGGTTTCGCGACTCGGCATGTCCACAATTTGTCATGGCCCGCCCGTGCGAGCCACCCAATTGCGCAGGCGGAGCCGCGGAACCGCGCGAATTCGGCGCTTTGCGTCTCCATGCAACCATGCGAACCCCTTTTTTAGCTCGCCTATGCGTATTAGATAGGAGCCATGACCGTCGAAACCGCCCTGCCCGTGACCGTTTCCGCCCGCGCCGCCAAGCGGATCGCGGAGATCCTGAAATCGGAGCCCGCGCCCACCATGCTGCGGCTGGCGGTGACCGGCGGCGGCTGTTCGGGGTTCCAGTACAATTTCGCGCTCGACGACGCGCGCCTGGACGACGATCTGGTGATCGAGCGCGACGGCGCCACGGTGCTGATCGACTCGGTGAGCCTCGACTTCCTCAAAGGCGCCGAGATCGACTTCTCCAACGACCTGATCGGCGCGGCGTTCAAGGTGAACAACCCGAACGCCCAGTCCTCCTGCGGCTGCGGGACGAGCTTTTCGGTCTAGCCAAATAAGACTACGAAATGAACGCCGCCCGGGTCGTTGTCTTCGCGCTTACCGCGATCTCGCTCGTTGCTCTCATTCGTGCGGTCATTCTCGTCCGAAATATGCGAAGGGACTTTCAGATAGCCGGCGTGAGGGGAACGGGGCTTATCCGTGCCGGAACGTATGGCGCGGTGTTTTGGGCAATCATGTCGGCGCTGGGGCTATTCGCCATATGGACCGTGATGCGATAGGACATTTTTCAATCGGGACACTGCCGAGCCTTGAACCGAGTCGGTGCGGCCGCCAGACATTTCCGCATCCCGACAATCGCGTCCCGACCGCTTGCCCGCCGAGGACGCTGGCGGCTCGGCTGTTCCATAGACGCTTGCCGCCCTTGCGAAAATGGGCATTCGGTTCGCGCGCGGAATCCGTCTAAGCTGGCCGGCGAACACCGAAAACCGCGCCATGAAGATCGCCACCTGGAACGTCAATTCGATCCGCACCCGCCTCGAAGCGGCGCTCGCCTGGCTCAAACAGGCCGCGCCCGACGTCGTCTGCCTGCAGGAAATCAAATGCCAGGACGAGCAGTTCCCGCGCGAGCCGTTCGAAAGCCTCGGCTATAATTGCTCCGTACACGGACAAAAAAGCTACAACGGCGTCGCCATCCTGTCCCGGCGCCCGCTGGAGGATGTGACCCCGCGCCTGCCCGGCGACGATGCCGACAGCCATTCGCGCTACCTGGAGGCGCTGGTGCCCGGCGACAAGGGCATGGTGCGCATCGCCTCGATCTACGCCCCCAACGGCAATCCGGTGGGGACGGAGAAGTTCACCTACAAGCTCGGCTGGCACGAAAGGCTGTTCCGCCGCGCCAAGGACCTGCTCGCCGGCGAGGAGGCGGTCGCGCTGATGGGCGATTACAACATCATCCCCATGCCGCAGGACTGCAAGGACCCGAAGAACTGGATCAAGGACGCGCTCTACCAGCCGCAATCGCGCGCCGAGTTCCGCCGGCTCTCCCATCTCGGCTACACCGACGCCTTCCGCGCCTGCAATGCCGAGCCGCACCAGTACACCTTCTGGGATTATTTCGCCGGCTCGTTCGAGCGCAACAACGGCATCCGCATCGACCATATCATGCTGAGCCCGCAGGCCGCCGACATCCTGAAGGCCTGCGCCATCGACCGCCATGTGCGCGAGGGCGAGAAGCCGTCCGATCACGTGCCGATCTGGTGCGAGCTGGACGCGTGAGCGCGCGGCTCGAAGGCGGCTGCCATTGCGGCGCGCTGCGCTATGCCGTCGACGGCGAGGTCGTGCGCACCGTCGTCTGCCATTGCCGCGCCTGCCAAAGATCGCTCGGCGCCGCCTTCGCGGTCTTCGCCAATGTCGCGGCCGGCGATTTCCGCTATGCGAGGGGCGTGCCCGCCGTCTATCGCTCCACGCCGCAGGTCCGGCGCGAATTCTGCGGCGCCTGCGGCACGCAGCTCGTCTTTCGCCGCGACGCCGCGGCGCGGATCGGCGTCAACGCCGCCACGCTCGACGACCCGCAACAGGTAAAGCCGGATCTGCACATCTGGAGCGGGAGCGACATCGGCTGGTTCGACACCACCGACCCGGCGCCGCGCCATGCGCAGTCGCCCTGGTGAGGCGCGCGCCGCGCTTCATCCCTGCGTGATCGACCGCGCAAAGTCGAGCCACAGCGTCGGGCGGCCGAACGCCCATGTGACGCCCACATGGAACGCGACGAAAACCGCAGCCGCCGCCCAATAGGCGCGATGAACGCGGCCATGGCTGCGATAATCGTAGGCCATGGCCGCGACGAGCAACAGCTCGGCCACGATGAGCGCCATCTGCGATCCATATGGCGCCAATCCGGCGGGAACGGCCAGCCGGCCGGAAGCCGGCCCCGTCATGACAAAAAAGGACGCGAGCATCAGCCGTTTGTGCCAGGCGCTGCGCTGGCGGTTCCACAGCGCGCCGGCGACGAGAACGGCCGCCGAGGCAATGGACAAGAGCGGCAGGGCCAGAAAGGTCAGGGGCTGGGGCGCACCGGGCGGAACATGTCCAAGCCGCGCGGCCGTGATCGCGGTCCAGATTCCGAGCGTGATCATCGTCCCGAACAGCAGGACGCCGAATATGCCCAATTGCCGGTGCAGCGCCGGCCGGTTGGTCGCGATCAGCGCGGCCTGGGCGATGAACACGCCCATCCATAGCGTGAAGACGATCCCATGCGAGACCGTCAGCAGCGACAGCGGCGGCGGCGCGTGGATCACCGACTTCAGGTAGAAGGATGGCGCAAAGCCGAGAAAGATGATCGCCGACGAGATCAGCACCATCGTCAGGTAGAAGCCGGCATCGGCGCTCCACGCCTCCTTGGGCGCGCGCGTCCCGGCCGGCGGTTTCGCAATGGCGTGCCCCTCGGCACCGCTGACAATGTCGGCCACGTCGCTCCCCCCAAAGCAGAACGGCGTTTCCCTAGCAAAAATCCCGTTCGGTTTCCAGACGCAGGCCGGCGTCTAACGCAGCTCCTCCGTCGCATCGCGCTCGAAGATCGCTTCCAGGCTCGTCAAATTCATGCCGTGCTTGAGCCAGTTATAGGGCGTGAGATTCACCGCCTTGATCATCTTGCGCCTGACCGCGCCGCCGGCATCGAGATCGAAATCGAGCACGTTGATGCACCCCGTATCCTGCTCGAACGCGCCCATCGCAGACAGGCCGGCGCCGCAGGCCCAGCTCAAGAGCAGCCGGTTCGTGCCCTCATGCGCCACGATCAGCGCGGTGTGCCAGCCGGGCGCCGCGAGCAACCGCGCGACCGCCGCCGCCGCGCGCGCCTGGGCGTGGCCGTAGTCTTCGCCGCCATCGCCGCCCGCCGCGCCGGGATTGCCGGCCTGCGAGAAGCGGACTTTCATCCGCTCGATCATCTCCTCGCGGCTCTTGGGCGGCGGGTTCATCGCACCGCCGGCAATCTCGACAAGGTCCGCGTCGATCTCGAGCGGCACGGGATTTTGCTGCGCCGCCAGCACATGGGACGCGGTCTCGTGCGTGCGCGGATAGCCCGAGCACAGCGCGCGCTCGATTCCGACATGGCTCAACGCCGCGCCGGCCGCTTCGGCCTGCAGGCGCCCGCGCGTCGTCAGCGGCACGACGTTGATCGCGCCCTCGCCCACGACATGCTTGGCGAGATAATCGACATGGCCATGGCGCATCAGATAGATGCGCCGGCGCGACGCGGTGCCCGGGAGAGTGCTCATCGACGCCTAGATCGCGCCGGCGATCGACAGATTCGCGACCTCCTCGGCCGAGAAGCCCCAGGCCGTCAGCGCCGCGGCACTGTCCACCGGCTGCGGCGCGCCCGGCACGTCCGGCACGGTGCGCGAGAAGCGTGGCGCCGGCGCCGGCTGCACCACGTCATCGACCGTGACGAAGGTCTGCCGCGCGGCATTGTGCGGATGTTTCGGCGCCTCGACCAGCGACAACACCGGCGCATAGCATACGTCGCTGCCCAGCATGATCGCGTCCCATGCGTCGCGCGTCCTGGTCTTGATCGCGGCCGCCAGTTTCTCCTTGAGCGCCGGCCAGGCGTCGCGATCCATCTGCGCCGCGAAGGCCGGATCGGAGATCCCGGCCTTCTCCATCAGCTCTTTGTAGAACTGCGGCTCGATCGAACCGAGCGCGACGAACTTGCCGTCCTTGGTCTCATAGGTGTCGTAGAAATGCGCCGCGCCGTCGAGCAGGTTGGACGCGCGTTCGTCGCGCCACATCCCGCTTGCCGCCATGCCGTAGAACATCGTCATCAGCGACGCCGCGCCGTCGGTCATCGCGGCATCGACCACCTGCCCCTTGCCCGAGGTCCTGGCCTCTAGGAGGCCGCACACCACGCCGAGCGCAAGATAAAGCGCGCCGCCGCCGAAATCGCCGACGAGGTTGAGCGGCGGCACCGGCTTGGCCGCGCCGCCGATGGCGTGCAGCGCGCCGCTGAGCGCGATGTAGTTGATGTCGTGACCGGCGGCGTTGGCCAGCGGCCCCGTCTGGCCCCAACCCGTCATGCGGCCATAGACGAGCTTGGGATTGCGCGCCAGGCAGACATCGGGACCCACGCCCAGGCGCTCCATCACGCCGGGACGGAAGCCTTCGATCAGCGCGTCGGCCTTTCCGATCAGTCGGAGCGCCGCTTCGACCGCCTGCGGATGCTTCATGTCGAGCGCCACCGTCTTGCGCCCGCGCAGGGAGATCTCGGTCTTGTGCGGCGCGCGGCCGCCCTTGCGGTCGATGCGGATCACCTGCGCGCCCAGGTCGGACAGCAGCATCGCCGCGAACGGCCCCGGCCCGATGCCGGCGAATTCCACCACCCGGATACCGTTCAGTGGTCCCATGCCGACCCTCATCGCAATTGCGCCGCAATTCCCTCTTAGCTGGCCCTTTCGGCGAGAACAACCGAAGGGCAACAGCATGCGTCGAACCATCCTCGCGGCCGCGATCTTCGCCTTGGCTGCAGTTGCGGCAACCGGCGCGCAGGCCGCGCCGGCGCTGGTCTACCGGATCGACCGCGTGACCGCGGCGGTCGTGCGCAACCATCTGGTGGTGAGCGCGATGGGCGCGGTGCAGACTGGAGGATGGACCCTGCCGCGCCTGCATCTGAAGGAATTCCACATTCCCGAATCCGATACCGAGGTGATCGAGTTCCTCGCGATGCCGCCGCCGGCCGGCGCCGTCGTCATCCAGGCGCTGCTGCCGGTGGCGGCGACGGCGGTGTTTCCGTTGCCGCATTACGCGACGGTCCAGGTGAAAGTCGTGGGCCGGAGCAATGCGGTCACGGCGCCGATCGCCGTGTCCGGAAAATCCCTCCGGGACGGCCGCTAGACGTCCCGCACGCGGCGCGGCGCGCCCAAGCTGCAGTCAAGCGCGGCACGATCCCAGTGTCCCGAATCGGCCGCGGCCGCGTAGCTGGTCGCGAGAAAGTCGAGCAGCAATGCATCGGGATCGGCGGCCTCGCGTACCGAATCGTAAGGCAGGATGAACTCGCCCAGGGGCGCCTCGAAGCGGCCGCCGGCGACGCCGCGCGCGCGAAAGCCCGGCGGCTCGGGATAGGCATAGGAATAGAACGCCGCCTGCGGGAAGGCGTCGCTTCCCGGCCAGAAGCCGGCGCTGCTCACCTCGTGCGAGTAGGCCTCGCGGACCACCGCATCCGGCAATCCCGGCACGCCGCCCGGATGGCGCGGCGCGGTGCGTCCGGAAAATCGCGTGACCGCAAGATCGAAGCTGCCCCAGAAGAAATGCACCGGGCTGACCTTGCCCAGGAATCCGCTGCGAAACAGCTTGAAGACACGGTCGGCCTGCAGCAGCGCGCGCCAGAACCGGTGCGCCGCATCGGCATCGTAGCTCGCATGCGTCACGTCCCGCGCGAAGGGTATGGGATCGGGCAACTCGTTCGGCCTATCGACGATCGAGACGGTTACGCCGAGCTCGCCCAGCATCTTCAGAGTCGCGCGATGGAAATCGGCGACCGTCTGCGGTCTGAGCGCCAGCGATCTGTCCGCACCCAGGCTGGTGCGCGCGACCAGGCGATGGGCGATGAAATCGAATTCGATTTCCAGCACCTCGTCGCCGTACGGGATTGGCGAGGTGCCCAGCCCGCGCCCCGTCACGTAAAGCGGCACCTGCCACGAATGGTTGATCCACGGCGTCAGGGCGAGGCGCACCTTGCCGACGATCTGCGTCCAAAGTTGCAGCGTCACCGCCGTGTCGCGCCACGCGGCAAAGGGCAGCTCCGGCCAGCGCGCGCTCATGGCAGCGCTTGCTGTTCCTGCGCGGTGCGCACGGCGCGGTCGATGATCTTGACCAGGATCTCCGGCTCGCGCGCGCCGGAAATCATGAAGCGGCTGTCGAAGATGAAGGTCGGCACGCCCGAAATTCCCATCTGATTGGCCATGCCGGCCTCGCGCTCGACGGATTCGAGATCGGACCCGTCCGCCAGCAATCGCGCGATAAGCGCCGCATCCATGCCGGCCTCGGACGCGATCTCGGTCAGCACGCCCGCATCGCCGATGTCGCGGCCATCGACGAAATAGGCTTTGAACAGCCGCTCGACCAGGTCGTCCTGTTTGCCGGCGGCGCCCGCCCAGCGGATCAGACGATGCGAATCGAGCGTGTTCGGCGACCTGGCGATTCGGTCGAAGGCGAAGTCGATGCCCTCGCCTGCTCCTTCGCCGCGCACCGTCTCGGCCATCGCCTGCAGGCGCGGACCGTCGCCGAACTTCGCGGTCAGATAGGCATTGCGGTCAACGCCTTCGCGCGGGATGGCCGGATCGAGCTGATAAGGCCGCCAGAACAGCTGGAACGGCACCTGCGGCCGCATGGCCAGGGCGCGGCCGAGCCGGCGCTTGCCAATGAAGCACCACGGACACACGGTGTCGGAAACGATATCGATCTGCATGGCGCGACCTTAGCGGCTTTGCGAAAGACGTGGAATCCGCAAAACAATGATCAAGATGTTGTGGACCTGCAAAACCGGTCCCTGGATATGGGTGAAAAGCCGTGACCGCGCCCTATGACCTTAGCGGCCGCGTGGCCTTCGTCACCGGCGCGACCAGCGGTCTCGGGCGCCACTTTGCCAAGGTGCTGGCCGGCGCCGGCGCGGTGGTGGCGCTCTCGGGCCGCCGCGTGGAGCGACTCGCCGACGTCAAGGCCGAGATCGAGGCTGCCGGCGGCAAGGCCGCGGCCGTCCCGCTCGATGTGACCGATGCTGCCGCGATCGCCCCGGCGATCGACACGGCGGAAGCCGCGCTCGGTCCGATCGACATCCTGGTCAACAATGCCGGACTGAGCGTGCTGGGCCTGTCGGTCGAGATTTCTCCCGCCGATTTCGACCTGGTGATGGCGACCAATCTGCGGGCGCCCTTCCTCCTCGCCACCGAAATCGGCCGGCGCATGATCGCCGCGAAGCGCGAGGGGCGCATCATCAACATCGCCTCCATCGGCGCCTATCGCGTGTTGCCGGGCGTTGCGCCTTACTGCATCTCGAAGGCCGGCGTCGCGATGATGACGCAGTGCCTGGCGCGCGAATGGGCGCGCAAGAACATCGCCGTCAATGCGCTCTGCCCCGGCTTCATCGAGACCGAACTCAACGGCGAATGGTTCGCCACGACCAAGGGCAAGGCGCAGATCGACGGCTTTGCGCGCAAGCGGCTGATGCGCGAGGACGATCTGTCGGCCATGCTGTTGCTGCTGGCGTCCGACGCGGCGCGCGCCGTCACCGGCTCGCTGTTGACGATCGACGACGGCCAGGCGCTGTGATGTCCGTCAGGCCGCCGCGGCGGTGACGACGCGGTTGCGGCCGTTGCGCTTGGCGCTGTAGAGCGCCTGGTCGGCACGGTGCAGCAGCGCCTCGGCGCTGTCCGAGGCTCCCAGCGTGGCCGCGATGCCGATGGAGATCGTGATGTTCAGCCTGCCCGGCGCGCGGGAGATCACGATCGGCGTCGTCTCGATCGATTTGCGCAGGCGTTCGGCGATCGTGAAGGCGAGCGCGGTGTCGGTGTCGGGCATCACCACCACGAATTCCTCGCCGCCATAGCGGCAGGCCAGGTCGATGCCGCGCACATTGGCGGAGATGCGCTTGGCGAATTCCTTGAGCACTTCGTCGCCGACATCGTGGCCGTGGCCGTCATTGACCGCCTTGAAATAGTCGATGTCGAGGATGAGGAACGCCAGCGGCTTGCCGGTGCGCGTCGCCGAGCCGACCAGATTGTCCAAATGCCGCGCCATGTAGCGGCGATTGTGCAGGCCGGTGAGCTGGTCGGTGATCGCCATCTCCAGGCTCAGCTGCACGTTGTGGCGCAGCCGGTCGGAATAGCGCTTCTTGCGCAACTGCGTGCGCACGCGGGCGACGAGCTCGTTCTTATCGACCGGGCGCGTCAGGTAGTCGTTGACGCCCATCTCCAGCGCCTGGTTCAGCTTGCGCCGGTCGCCGTCCGACACCACGACCAGGATCGGCACGTTGCGCCCCTCGGGAAGGGAGCGCAGCTGCGAGCACAGTCTGAGGCCGTCGAAGCCGCGCATGCCCAGGCTCACCACGATGAGGTCGTAGTCGCCGCCGCGCACCCGCACCAGCGCTTCCTCGAACGTATCGACCGAGGCGACCTCGTGGCCGCCGGGCTGCAGCGCATTGGCGAACCAGGCGACCGATTCGGGGCGGTCCTCGATGATCAGGATGCGGCCCGTGGGATTGGCATCCATCAGCGTCGTCGCCGGATCGAGCAGGCCCATGCTCTGGCCCGTCGTCTCGCGCATGCGCAGCTCGTCGGTCATCATCTTGAGGCGGACCAGCGAGCGCACCCGTGCGAACAGCGCGGCATCGTCCACCGGCTTGGTGAGGAAATCGTCGGCGCCGGCGTCCAGGCCGGCGACGCGGTCGGAGGGCTGGTCGAGGGCGGTGACCATCACCACCGGGATATGAGCGGTCTTGGGATTGTTCTTGATGCGGCGGCAGACCTCGAACCCGTCCATGCCCGGCATCATGACGTCGAGCAGCACGATGTCCGGCGCCGCGGCATCGATCTGGGCCAGGCATTCGAGTCCGTTGAAGGCGCTGACGACCTCGAAATATTCCGCCCTCAGCTTCGCTTCGAGGAGCTTGACGTTGGAGAGGATGTCGTCGACGACCAGAACGCGCGCCGTCATGGCTGGGTCCTAACCGATGAACCGGCGAACCGTGTCCAGG
>DASWOE010000391.1:0-3401 GCA_036398875.1 Rhizomicrobium sp. | reverse complement strand
CACATGCCACGAAGCGCCTGGATTGCCGCCGACCCTCGCGCCGCCGGTCTGGCTCAGACCGTTCAACGTCCAGATCGCCGCCTGGCCCGATGCGTTCTGCCAGAAGATGTCGGAGAAGCCGTGGCCATTCACATCGGCCCGCGCCGCCGGCATCGACAGCGTCTGGTCGGCGAATTTGAGGAACTCCACGCCGGTTGCGGTATCGGTCCCGTCGGGACCCTTGACCGTCGTCGTCAAGCCGGACCGCGTCACCGTGTAGGAGGCGCGATTGCCCGAGAACACCGCCGTGTCGACGCCGGCGCCGCCATGCAGCGCATCGTTGCCCAGGCCGCCCATCAGCGTGTCGTTGCCCGATCCGGTCGTGATCGTGTCGTTGCCCTTGCTGCCGTCGATGGTGTGGACGGTTCCGTCCAGCGACGACAAGGTCAGCCCGGTCACGCCCAATCCGATCAGCGTTCCGATCGGACCGCTGACGTCGGCCGACGCCGAGGTTTCGAGCGTGTTGCCGTTGATGACCTCGAACATGTCGTTGGTCGTCGAGGTCAGGCTGACCTTCGCATCGACCGTGCCGGTCAGGCCGGCGCCGGACAACGCCACGGTCTGCGCGCCGGTGGCGCTGGTGACGAGCGTAAAACCGCCGCTCGCCCAGCTGGTCACGCTGTCGCTGCCGACGGCGACCACGAGCGTGCCCAGGCCCTCGCCGGGCGAATAGAACTTGTTCAGGTCGGTGTCGTCATAGGCGGTGCCCAGGATGATGGCGCCGGTGTTGAACCGGGCGCCGAAATCCTCGGTGACGACGAGCGGGCCGACCGTGGTCGAGGGATTGTTATCGGTCTCGATGCCGACGCCGACTTCGCGAAAGTTGGCGCTCATGATGTTCTGGCGATGGCCCGGCGGCGACTGCATGCCGCCCGGACCGGTGCCCCAATCCACCATGAAACCCGCCTGCGCGAAGAGATCGGACGCGGCATAGGCGTAGACGTTCTCGCCGAGATTGGAAAAGCCCGTATAGCCCGCAGCGGTGTCGCGCTGATCGAAGCTGGCCTCGCCCGGAAGCTGGTGCGACTGGGTGTCGGCCGCGATCATCGCATTGCTGTGCTGGCGCGAGGCGGCGGCGAGATCGTCGTTCCAGGCCACCGGCTGGACCGGCACCAGGGCGGTGAATTGCGCGAGAAGCTGGGCGCCATCGACGCCGAAGGCCGTCAGCGCGTTCGCGATGTTCGGATCGGACGAGCCGAGCGGCGAATAGGACGAGATGTAGCGCGCCGCGTCTCCCAGCGGATCCAGGCGCGCGTCGTTGATGTATTCGAGCAGCAATTGTTCGAGATCTGTCGGTCCCGGCATGGCGCGGTTCCTCCCCTGGGAGCAATGGAGGCCAGTTAACACGCGTCGGCGATTTGTCGCCAGCGCGGCGGCCCGCGCTAAGGCGATTTTGGCCGGCCGCTAGTGACCTCGAACGCGGTCCCCAATACTATCGGCGGCTTCGAAGGGTGACAGGCATGCTGAAATACCAGGGCGGCAGCGACGCGGACGGCCGGTGGCGGCTTCCCGGCGGCGCCGGTTCCGCGGTCGCGCTGCCCGAGTGGACGCGCCTTCGGGCGCTCGCGGCGCGCTATCGCTGGTTCCTTCTCATCGTCGCGGCGCCGACGCTGACGGCCCTGCTCTATTTCGGCCTCATCGCGGCGGACATCTATCTGGCGGAGGCGAAATACGTCGTCCGCAGCGCCCAGAGCGAACGGCCCAGCGTGCTGGGCAACGTGCTGCAGAATGTCGGCCTCGCCTCGTCGCAGGACGACACCTATTCGGTCCGCGATTTCATCCTGTCGCGCGACATGGTCCGCCGGCTGGAGCAGCGCGACGATCTGCGCGCGATCCTGTCGCGGCCGGAGGGCGATTTCGTCACCCGCTTCCCGTCGCCCTTGGGCGGCCGCTCGTTCGAGCAGCTGTACGAGGCCTATGGCAATTTCGTCTCGGTGAATGTGGACGAGACCACCGGCATCAGCGATCTGCGCGTGCGCGCCTACCGGCCGGAAGATTCGAACCGGCTGGCCAAGGCGATCCTGAATTACAGCGAGGACCTCATCAACCGGCTGAACGACCGCGCGCGCCACGACGCGATCGACGTCGCGACGCGCGAGGTCACCACCTATGAGCGCCGCGTGACCGCGGCGCAGGCCGCCATCACCGCCTATCGCCTGAAGAACCAGATGCTCGATCCGCAGAGCACGTCCGGCGCGGTGCTGGCGCTGATCGCGCGGCTGCAGGCGGACCTGACCGGCAGCCAGGCCCTGCTGTCGGAGACGATGAGCACCTCGCCCGGCAGCCCGCAGATCGAGCCGCTGCGCCAGCACATCGCCGCGCTGCAGCGCGAGGTCGATTCCGAAAGCCGCAAGGTCGTCGGCGGCAGCGGTTCCGTCGCGTCGAAGATCGGCGAGTACGAACGGCTGCTGCTGGAACGCGAATTCGCCGACAAGAGCCTGTTGGCGGCGACCACGGCGCTGGAATCGGCGCGGGTCGAGGCGCAGCGCAAGCAGCTCTATCTCGACCGCGTGGTGGAACCCAACCTGCCGGACTATGCCCTTTATCCCGAGCGCCTGATCTCGATCCTGGAGGTCGTCCTCAGCTGCCTTCTGGTCTACGGCATCGGCTGGCTGGTGAGCGCGAGCGTGAGGGAACATGTCGGGCGTTAGGGGCGCGCCGTCCGCCGCCGCGCAGCCTTCGTTCCGCACGGCGCTGGCGGTGCAGCTTCGCATCATCGGCGCGCTCACCATGCGCGAGATCCACACCCGCTATGCGCGCGAGAATATCGGCTTCATCTGGCTGGTGGGCGAACCGATCCTGTTCACCTTCGGCGTCATCACCATCCGCACCTTCCTGCCCTTCTTCCCGCACGAGCAGCACGGCATGTCGCTGGTCGGCTTCCTGATGACCGGCTACATGCCGTTCCTGCTCTATCGCCACATGATCAGCCGCAGCATCAACTGCATCCGCGACAACCACAGCGTGCTGTATCACCGCCAGATCCGCATCATCGACATCTACCTGTCGCGCCTGCTGCTGGAGGCGGCCGGAACGGTGATCGCCTTCATCTTCGGCTGCACGCTGTTCATCGCGGTCGGGCTGATGGGCTGGCCGCAGAATCTTCTGCTGCTCTATGCCGGATGGCTCTATGCGATCTGGTTCTGCGGCGCGCTGGCGATCTTCTTCGGCGCCGCGTCGGAGATCTCGTCGCTGGTGGACAAGCTCTACAATCCGTTCTCCTATCTCAGCCTGCCGATCAGCGGCGCGTTCTACATGGTCGCCTGGCTGCCCAGCAGCTGGCAGCACGTCGCGCTGGCCATTCCGCTGGTCCATTTCTTCGAGATGATCCGCGGCGGCTATTTCGGCGCCACCGTGACCGT
>DASWOE010000390.1:0-7094 GCA_036398875.1 Rhizomicrobium sp. | reverse complement strand
TGCACAACGAGAAATCGATCTGCGCCATCGGCCGCGACATGGTCACCACCGGCCGGCTGCATGCCGAAGGCTGCGCCATGGCGCTGGAGGCGCTGGCGCGCTTCAAGATGCTGGCGGACGGGCTGAACGTCGAGGTGCGCGAGGCGGTGGCGACCGCGGCGGCGCGCGACGCGTCCAACGGCGCCGAATTCGTGCGCCGTGCCGAAGCGGCCTGGGGCACGCCGGTGCGCGTCCTCTCGGGCGAGGAGGAAGCTCATCTCGCCGCCCAGGGCGTGGTCGCCGGCATTCCCGCCGCCGACGGCCTGGTCGCCGATCTGGGCGGCGGCAGCCTCGACATGGTCAGCGTGCGCCAGGGCCGCACCGGCGATGCCTTCACGCTGCCGATCGGGCCGCTCCGCCTGATGGACGCGGCGCGCGGCGATTCCGACAAGGCGCGCAAGCTGGTCGATGAAGGACTGCAGCGCCTGCAGCTGATCGGGTTCAAGGACCGCTCGCTCTATGCCGTCGGCGGCATCTGGCGCAGCTTCGCGCGCGTGGACATGGAGGAGACGCGCTATCCCCTGCATGTGCTGCAGGAATACGAGATCCCGCGCCGCCGCGCGCTGCGCTTGTGCGATGTCCTCGCCAACCTGTCGCGCAAATCGGTCGAGCGCATGAAGGTGGTGTCCAAGCGCCGCGCCGAATCGCTGCCCTATGGCGCCATCGTGCTGGAGCGGCTGCTGCTCGCCTGCGATCTCAAATCGGTGATCGTGTCGGCCTATGGGCTGCGCGAGGGCCTGCTCTACGACCGCCTCTCGGCGGAGGAGCGCGCGCTCGATCCCCTGATCGATTTCGCCGAGGGCGCCAATGCGCGCCAGGCCCGCGAGCCGGCCCATGCGCGCGAGATGTTCGACTGGATGGCGCCCCTGTTCGCCGACGAGACGGCGGAGTTCCGCCGCGCCCGCCTTGCCGCCTGCCTGTTCTCCGACGTCGCCTGGCGCCGCCATCCCGACGACCGCGCCCTGGGCGGTTTCAGCCAGGTCCTGACCGCACCCTTCGCCGGCGCCAGCCACCGCGTGCGCACCCTGATCGCCTCATCCGTGTTCCACCGCCATTCCGGCGACGAGGATTTCCCGCGCGAGATCGCCAATGCCGATCTTCTCGACAAGGACGATGCCGAGCGCGCGCTCCTCATCGGGCTGGCCTGCCGCCTCGCCTTCGCGCTCACGGCCTCGTCCGCGGGGGCGCTGCACGGCTACCGGCTGCGCCTGACGGCGGCCAAGATCGTGCTCGACATCCCCCGCCGCCAGGAAGCCATCGCCGGCGAAGCGGTGCAGAAGCGGCTCGGCGCGCTCGCCGCCGCCTTCTCCCGCAAGGGCGAGATCGTGATCGGATAGACGGCGCGCCTTCGCACGCCAATTCGGATTCACGCGGAGCCGCGGCGGACGCGGACCTGCAGAACTCCGCGTCTGCGCACCTGTGCGCGCAAATGCACTGCCGGGAATGGTCTGGATTGGGGCGGGGGTGTATCCTGGTGCGGCTTGCACCCGGGGGCCGGAAAGGTCTTAAAGGGGCGCCGCGGCCGGGCAAGGCGGCTCGACCCGTTCAAGCGGGGGAGAAGGAGAGTTTCATGGGTGGCCTGAGCATTTGGCATCTCTTGCTGTTCGCCGCCGTCGCGCTGCTGTTGTTCGGCGGCCGCGGCAAGATTTCCGACCTGATGGGCGACGTCGCCAAGGGCATCAAGAGCTTCCGCCAGGGGCTCGCCGATCCCGAGGACGCCAAGACCATCCCGGGCCAGGCCAGCACGCCCCAGCCGGCGCCCACCAAGGACACGACCAACGTCGGGTGATGTCGCCTCGTCCTTCGGCAAGCTCATCCTTCGACAGGCTCGGGATGAGGCTCTTGGCTTGGTCCTCATCCTGAGCCTGTCGAAGGATGGCAGTTTCGCCCCGATGCAGCCGACGCCCGAACCGCACGCGAAGCCGCACTGATGCTCGACTTCAGCTGGAGCCACATCCTTCTGTTCCTGATCATCGCCCTCGTCGTGGTGGGGCCGAAGGATCTGCCGCGGCTGATGCGCATCATCGGCCAGTGGATGGGCAAGGCGCGGGCGATGGCCGACCAGTTCCGCAAGAGCTTCGACGACATGGCGCGGCAGGCGGAACTCGACGAATTGCGCAAGGAGATCGACAATCTGCGCAGCGAGCGCCCGCTCGCCGATCTCGAGCGCGAGCTGCACCAATCGATCCTGCCCGACGACATGCGCGGCCATGTGCCGCCGCCGCAAGCCGTGTCCGCCGTGCCGGAGGAGATCGAAACGGCGCCCTATCTTCCCGACGCGCATGTGCCGGACGCGCCCATGCCGGACATGCACATGCCGGACATGCCCATGCCGGACGCGCATGCCGATTACGGCCTGCCGGCCGAACCGGTCGCCGCCGACGGCTACAAGCCGCCCCCTCTTCCTTGACCGCACAGCCATGAACAAGCCGAGCGCCGACGACGAAGCGGCCATCGAGGCGACCAAGGCGCCGCTGATGGATCATCTGATCGAGCTGCGCCGGCGGCTGATCATCTCCATCCTGGCCTTCGCGGCGTGCTTCGTGCTGTGCTTCCTCGAAGCGCGGCCGATCTATGCCTTTCTCACCCAGCCGCTGGCCGGCGCGTTGCCGCAGGGCCCCAGCCACCATCTGATCGCCACCGGCCTGGCCGAGACCTTCTTCACCTATGCCAAGCTCGGCGCCTTCGGCGGCATCTGCCTGTCCTTTCCGGTGATCGCGGCGCAGCTGTGGATGTTCGTCGCGCCCGGCCTCTACCGCCACGAGCGCAACGCCTTCCTGCCCTTCCTGCTGGCGACGCCGTTCATGTTCGCGCTGGGCTTCTGCTTCGTGTTCTACATCATGCTGCCCAATGCCATCCGTTTCTTCGTCAGCTTCGACACCCAGGGTTCCGCCGCCACGCTCGGCATCGAGCTGCAGGCCCGGGTCAGCGAATATCTCGACTTCGTGATGACGCTGATCATCGCCTTCGGCCTCTGCTTCCAGCTTCCCGTGCTGCTGGCGCTTCTGGGCCGCGTCGGCATGATCACCTCCAAGCAGCTGCGTTCCATGCGCCGCTATGCCGTCGTCGGGATGACGGCGGTGGCCGGCATCCTCACCCCGCCCGATCTGTTCTCGATGGTGAGCCTTCTCGTGCCCCTGGTCGCGCTTTATGAGATTTCGGTCCTGATCGTGTGGCTGATCGAACGCGATCGCGCGAAAAAAGACGCGCAGGCCGCCTAGCGTCTCCCGCGCCGCGCCGAGGAAACATTTGAGCATCGCCATCGCCGGTCCGCAAAGCCTGTCGTCGGCGGATCCGCCGGCGGTGGACCAGGCCGCGATCTGGACCATGAGCGGCACCACCCAACTCGGCGCCAGCCTCGTCGGCGGCAATCCGGGCACGTCTTGGCATATCCCGACCGGCGTGGGGTGATTGCGGTGTTCGCTTGTGAAGCGGTCGGACATGCGCGGCAGACCGTGGCGGCGGCGCGCCAAGAGGTGAGGGCGGCGCCGCTTTACGCCGCTTTTGCCCCATGCCATTACCCGCTCCGTCAGGAGCTTTGCCATGCACGACATCAAGTTCATCCGCGAGAACACCGGCGCCTTCGTCGCCGCGCTGTCGCGCCGGCCGGCCTATGCCGCGTCGGCGCAGGATGAAGCTGCCAAGCTCCTCGCCGCCGACGAGGCGCTGCGCGCGCTCCTGACCGAGCTGCAGCAGAGCCAAGCGCGCCGCAACGAGGCGTCGAAGCTGATCGGCCAGGCCAAGGCGAAGAAGGACGACGCGAAGGCGGCCGAATTGGTGGCCGAGGTCGCGAGCATCAAGGACGCGATCCGGGCGGGCGAGAGCAAGCAGCGCGAATTGGAAGAGGCGCTGAAGGATCTTCTCGCCGTCATCCCCAACCTGCCGGCCGACGACGTGCCCGACGGCGCGGACGAGCACGCCAACAAGCCGGTCGATGCGCGCTTCTTCGAAGGCAGCCACGTACCCGCCTTCGGCATCAACGCGCCGAAGGAGCATTTCGCGCTCGGCGAGGCGCTGGGCATGATGGATTTCGAGCGCGCCGCGAAGGTCTCCGGCGCGCGCTTCGTCTATCTGAAGGGCGCGCTGGCGCGCCTGAACCGCGCGCTGGCGAGCTTCATGCTCGACAGCCACACGACGAACTACGGCTACGAAGAAGTCGTGCCGCCGTTGCTGGTGCATGATGTTGCGATGTTTGGAACGGGCCAACTACCGAAGTTTGCGGATGATCTATTTCGTACCCGGCAAGTCCTCGAGCCAAGAGAAGAGGCCCTTCTTCTCTCTCGGCTGGATGACGAAGCGAGAACTCAGGCGGATCAGTCGCCGACAATCAATGCTGAAGAGGCGCTCACCTTCGAAGTTGATGGCACTCGGCACTTTACGGCACGAGGCGTTAGGCGGTTTGATGCGCTGCGAGACACCATTGCGGGCTTTTGGCTCGTCCCCACCGCCGAAGTCCCGCTGACCAATTACGTCGCCGGCGAGATTCTGGCCGAGGCCGAGCTGCCGCTGCGCTTCACCGCCTGGACGCCGTGCTTCCGCTCGGAAGCCGGTGCCGCCGGTAAGGACACGCGCGGCATGATCCGCATGCACCAGTTCGACAAGGTCGAGCTCGTCTCCATCACCGCGCCCGAACAATCCAACGCCGAGCACGAGCGCATGACCGATGCGGCCCAGGCGATCCTGAAGGCGCTGGACCTCAAGCACCGCGTCGTCACGCTGTGCACCGGCGACATGGGCTTCGGCGCGCGCAAGACCTACGACATCGAGGTCTGGCTGCCCGGCCAGAACCGCTTCCGCGAGATCTCGTCCTGCTCGAATTGCGGCGACTTCCAGGCGCGGCGGATGAACACGCGCCATCGCGGCGCGGACGGGAAAGTGAAGGGCCCGGTGCACACGCTGAACGGCTCGGGGCTGGCCATCGGCCGCACCCTGATCGCGATCCTGGAGAACTACCAGAACGCCGACGGCTCCATCGCGGTGCCGGATGCGCTCAAGCCCTACATGGGCGGGCTCGAAAAGATCGCGCGATGATCCTCACCCGCAAAGCGGGGGAGGGGGACCATCGCGCAGCGATGGTGGTGGAGCGTGACTGGGCGAAGAGTGAAGTCGGCGATGAAGGCGCGGGGCGAGGATCGGACGTCGCTTCGCCTTGAACCGGGGTCGGTCAAGCCTATGTCAGGCGGGCTCTGTGAAATTTGAATCCGCCCGACCACCCGGTTTCGCATCCCGCCGAACAATTATCTTGCCGACGCCACGCGCTTCGCGATCCGCCGAACAATTATGTTGCCGAAGCCTCGGCGCCGGGGGAAAACAGCGCTCCAACGCGCGACTCGAAAACAGTACGATGTGGTCCGGTCGCATCGAACCACCAGATATGGTAGGCGGCATGCGCATCCTGGTCACCAATGACGACGGCATCCACGCCCCGGGCCTGGTCGCCGCCGAGAAGATCGCCCGCGCCCTGACCGACGACGTGTGGGTGGTGGCGCCCGAGACCGAGCAGTCCGGCGCCTCGCATTCGCTGACGCTCACGCTGCCCTTGCGCCTGCGCGAGATCGACTCGCGGCGCTTCGCCGTCACCGGCACGCCGACCGACTGCGTGATGATGGCCTGCGCCCATATCCTGAAGGACAACCCGCCCACGCTGATCCTCTCCGGCGTCAACCGCGGCACCAACATCGCCGACGACGTGACCTATTCGGGCACCATCGCCGGCGCGATGGAGGGCTGCGCGCTCGGCATTGCCTCCATCGCGATGAGCCAGTCCTTCGGCTTCGTCGAAGGCGCCGCCATCCGCTGGGATTGCGGCGAGGTCCAGGGCCCGCCCTTGATCCGCAAGCTGGTCGAGATCGGCTGGCCCGACGGCGTGCTGATGAACGTGAATTTTCCCGATGCGGCGCCGGACGCGGTCGCCGGCATCGACATCTGTTCGCAGGGCAAGCGCGACCTGCAGACCGCGGCGCTCGACCGCCGCATCGACGCGCGCGGCAATCCCTATTTCTGGATCGGCTTCAAGCGGGTGCGCTCCAACCCGCCCGAGGGCACCGATCTGCATGCCATCTACAACCGACGCATCGCGGTGACGCCGCTGCATCTGAACCTCACCGAATTGTCGGTGCTGGAGACGATGAAGCGCAAGCTCGGCACCTTCCCGCCGGCGTGACAATGGGGACCGCGATGACCGATCCGCGCCGGATCCAGCTCATCATGGAATTGCGCGGGCAGGGCATTTGCGAGTCCCGCGTGCTGGACGCCATCGAGCGCACGCCGCGCGACGCCTTCGTCGATCGGCCGCTGGAATATGCCGCCTATCACAACACCGCGCTGCCCATCGCCTGCGGCCAGACGATCAGCCAGCCCTATGTCGTCGCCTATATGACGCAGGCGCTCGACGTCCGGCCGGGTCATCGCGTGCTCGAGATCGGCACCGGCTCGGGCTACCAGGCCGCGGTGCTCAGCCCCTTGTGCCGCCGCGTCTACACGGTCGAGCGGCACAAGCCGCTGCTGCGGCAGGCGCAGGCGCGGTTCGCGGCGCTCAAGCTCGAGAACGTCGTCACCCGGCATGGCGACGGCTTCCTGGGCTGGCCGCAGCAGGCGCCGTTCGACCGCATCGTCCTGTCCTGCGCGGTCGATGCCGTGCCCGCAAGTCTTATCGAACAGTTAAAGCCCGGCGGAATTCTTGTCGGGCCTGTAGGTAGTGTCCCGATATCGGACAGTTCCATTCCTTTGGAAAGATTTTCTCAACGATTAACGAAGATGATCCGTGTCGCGACCGGCGTGATGGAAGAAGTCCTGATCCCTGTCGTGTTCGTCCCGATGCTGTCGGGCCTACCTTGAGGCAGAACGCACATGGTCTGGAACATCTCCCTGCAGCGCCTCGCGGCGCTTGCCGCGACGGTCCTGTTCTCGTCGGTCTTGCTCAGCGGCTGCGTCGCGGATTCCCCGCGCACCCATCTGGACTGGTACCCTCAGGCCGACGGCCATCGCCATGGCCGCGTCGCCACGGCACGCCCGACGCCCAAGCCGCGAGAGACGCGCGTCGCCGTCCATCGCCG
>DASWOE010000389.1:0-1949 GCA_036398875.1 Rhizomicrobium sp. | reverse complement strand
CTCCACCTCTACATCGCCTATAAGGAAAAGGTGCTCTACGTCACGCCGGCGACGGCGCATTGACGCCTCAGAACGCGCCCATGACGAAAGCGCCCAGGAACAGGAACACAAGCCCCACCGCCAGAACCTGCAAGTCGCGCATCATTGAACGCCCTCCGTCGAGAGACCCCGCAACGCTCGTCCCGGCCGCCCGGACCGGTCAATAAGGGCCCGAAGGGCCGCCCTTGATTCCGTTGGCCAATTGCGCAGGAATTATTTTCGCTCGGCCGCGCCCCGGATCGCCGCTGCAATATTGCGCCGTATTTGTCCCGTATTTGCCGATGCTCTATCCTTCGAACCCGCAATAACCGAGGGGGCGGCGTCACATGGGGCAGGGGATGGCGCGGCTTTGCGCCCTCGCGGCGGGCTTGATCCTGCTGGCGGCGCCGGCGCGCGCCGACGAAAAATCCTGCGCGCTGCGCCGCGTCACCACGGTGGACATGGGCATCGACGCGGTCGGCCGCATGACGGTGCCGATGACGGTCGGCGGCCAGACCGAGGCGATGCTCGTCGATACCGGCGGGCTCAACACCATGCTGTCGGAATCCGCGGTGAAGGCGCTCGGCCTGTACAAGTCGCGGATCGCCAATGTGCGCATCACCATCTATGGCGGAACGCCGGTGAATTATTTCACCACGGCGCACGACATTGCGTTCGGCCGGCTCAAATCGCCGTCGATGGATTTCCTGGTCCTGCCGGAGGCGCGGGCGATGGCCGGCATCGGCGGTCTGCTGGCCCCGGACATCCTGCGCGCCTATGACGACGACTTCGATTTCGCCAACGGCAGGCTCGCCCTGTTCTCGCCCGACCACTGCGAAGGCAAGGTGGTGTATTGGACGAAGGACCCCGTCGCCGACATCCCCATCGACATCGACGACATCGGCCATATCCGGGTGCCGGTCACGATCGACGGCAAGGTGGTGCGCCTGATCTTCGACACCGGCTCGGTGGATACGGTTCTGAGCTTCGACCAGGCGCAAAGCGTGTTCGGCTTCGACGAGAAATCGCCGGACCTCACCGTGGTCGCCAAGGACGGCGACCGCGTCGTCTACAAATATCCCTTCAAGACGCTCAGCTTCGGCGGCGGCGGCGAGGCCGGCATGGTCACCGTCGCCAATCCCAAGATCTTCCTGACCTCCTACGACGTGTCGAAGATCTCCAGCTCGCAATCCGCCATCCTCGGGCTCGGCATTCTTCGCCAGCTTCACCTCTACATCGCCTATAAGGAGCATCGCCTCTTCGTCTCCGCGGCCTCGGCGCATTGAAGGGGCGGGCGATGCGGCGGATCGTTCTGGCATGTCTGCTGTGGGCCGCGGCGGCGGGCGCGGTCCGCGCCGCCGGCTATGACGATTTCGCCCGCGGCGTCACCGCCGGCGTGCATGACGATTTCGACGGCGCCATCGCCGCCTTCACCGCCGCGCTCGGCGACGGCGACCTCAGTCCCGCCCTGGTGCCGCAGGCCTATCGCGGCCGGGCCGAAGCCTATCTGGCCCGCAACCGCTGCGCCGACGCGCTCGCCGATCTGGATGCGGCGCTGAAGCTCAAGCCCGGCGCGGCCGATCTTTTGGCGCCGCACGGCATCGCCGCCGAGTGCCTGGACAAGCTCGACGTCGCGCTCGCCGATTACGATGCCGCGGTCGCCGCCCGGTTCTCCATCGGCGTCACCCGCCGGCGCGGCCATCTGCGCTGGCGCCTGGGCGATTTCGCCGGCGCGGCCGAGGATTTCGCGGCCTATGTCGCGCTGGCCAAGCAGGATGCCTATGGCGTCCTGTGGCTGGAGGTGTCGCGGGCGCGCGCCGGCACGCTCGATCCCAAGCAGGCCTCCGACGATGCGCGGCATGTCGATGACGGCGGCTGGCCCGCCGCGCTGCTAGCGGTCTAAGCCGGCAAGGCCGCGCCGGACGGCGTTG
>DASWOE010000388.1:0-4441 GCA_036398875.1 Rhizomicrobium sp. | reverse complement strand
TGCACGGCTCGGCCGGGCCGTCGCGGCGCGAGGGCGGCTATGCCGACGCGCTCGCCGAGGCCGGCTTCGTGACGCTGGAGCCCGACCTGTGGGCGGCGCGGAATTTCCAAGGCGGCGCCGAGGGCCGCCCGCGGCCCGCCGACGCCTTGGCCGACCTCTATGGCGCGCGCGCCTTCCTGGCCCGTCATCCGGCGGTCGATCCGGCGCGGATCGGCGCGGCGGGGTTTTCCTTCGGCGGCGTCGTCTGCATGTTCGCCGCCACGCGCCGGCGCAACGACGCCTTCCTGCCCGGCGCGCATTTCGCGGCGATCATGCCGGTCTATCCCGCGGCCTGGACCTATAACCGCGTGCCCGGCTTCGAATTCGGCGACCTGGTGGATGCGCCGATGCTGCTGATCACCGGCGCGCTCGACCAGTACGACAACGATCCCGACATCTCCGCCAAGCTGGTCGCCGGCCTCGCCGAGGCCGACCGCGCCAGGATCACGCTGAAGGTCATGGCGGACAGCCATCACGGCTTCGACATGCCGGGCGCCGACAGGATCGTCGAGGACCCGTTCGCCCATCAGGGCAAGGGCGGCACCGCGATCATGCGCTATAATCCGGACACGACGCGGCAGGCGCACGCCTCGGCGGTGGAATTCTTCGCCGCGGCCCTGCGCCGAACCAAAGAGGACCTGCAATGAAGCTTGCGACTTTCGAGGCCGACGGCAGCGAGCGGATCGGCGCGGTGACCGACCAGGGCATGGTCGAGCTGACCGACCTGGCCGGCGACATGGTCGCGCTGATCGCCGACTGGCCCGGGCTGAAAGACCGCATCGCGCGCCGCCTGAAGGAAGAGCGCGCGCATTATGCGCTGAAGGATGTGCGGCTGCTCAGCCCCGTGCCGCGGCCGCAAAAGGTCATGGCCATCGGCCTCAACTATGCCGACCACATCGCCGAGAGCGGGGCGCAGACGCCGCAGAAGCAGATCTGGTTCGCCAAGCTCGGCCATGCGGTGAACGGGCCGTTCGATCCGATCCAGGTGCCGCGCGCGTCGGACAAGATCGACTGGGAAGCCGAGCTCGTCTTCGTCGTCGGCAAGCGCTGCCGCCATGTGCCCAGGCAGAAGGCGCATGAGGTGATCTTCGGCTTTTGCTGCGGCAACGACGTCAGCGTGCGCGACTGGCAGTTCCACACCACGCAATGGTTGCTGGGCAAGTCGTTCGACACCCATGCCCCGATCGGGCCGTGGATCGTCACCGCCGACGAGATCGGCGATCCGCACGCGCTGGGCATCCGCTGCATCGTCAACGGCCAGACCAGGCAGAACTCGAACACCTCGAACCTGGTGTTCGACTGCTTCGACCAGATCGCCTATCTGAGCGAGGCGATGACGCTGGAGCCGGGCGACATGGTCTTCACCGGCACGCCCGGCGGCGTCGGCCAGTCGATGAAGCCGCCGCAATTCCTCAAGGCCGGCGACACGGTGCGCGTCGAGATCGACAAGATCGGCGCCATCGAAGGCAGGATGGTGGGCGAGCCGTAGAACGGGCTGCCGACGCGCTTCACCCGCGCTTCGCAGGCTCGGCCGGGCCGTGGTCGGTCAGCCCCAGAAAGGCGATCGCCATGCGCGACAGCCGGTCGGTCACCGTGTCCTCATCGGCCGCCGGCCCGTCATTGAGCAGCCGGTGCACCAGCGCGCCATCGACCGCGCGCAGCACGAAGATGCAGTCCGCCGCCAGGTCGGCGTGGCCGCCGCCCTCGCCGCGCGCCCGCAGGAAGGCGGCCAGCAATTCGCCCTGGCGCTGCGTGCCTGCCCGCATGCGCGGCCAATAGGCCTCGCCGGCGCCGGCCAGGCTGCGCTGGAACAGGGCGCGGAAGAAGCCGTGATTGCGCTTCATGATCTGCGCCGTGTTGGCGACCAGCGTGCGCAGCATCGCGCTGCTCGGCTGCGCCTGCCAGCCCGGCATCTCGAAGAAGCGCGCCCCGTTCTCCAGGTTGCGCTCGGTGAAGCGCTGATGCAGCGCCTTGAAGAAGGCTTCCTTGTCGCGAAAGCGGCGATAGAAGCTGCCGACCGAGCAATCCGCCGCCTGGGCGATGTCGCTGACATGGGCGGCGTCGTAGCCGAGCCGGGCGAACACCTTCTCGCCGGCCGCCAGCAAGCGGTCGCGCGCGTCGCGGCTGCGCGCCTGGTTCGCCGGCAGCACGCCGTCGATATGGTCCAGCGAATCCGGATCGTCGGTGCGGGTCACGCGACTTTTGCTAGACCAAAATGCCCCACCGCGCCAGCGCGGGGCTTGGCGTGGATGACTTTCACGACAAAAACCCGGTGTCATGGCCCGCGACCGCGGGCCATCCAGATGACGCACGCTCAGGCCACGCAAAGTTGCGCGAGAAATTCGTGCCGATTTGAGAGCAATTGCAGAGCCCAACCGGAGGGCCCGCAGTCGCGGGCCATGACGCCATTATTTCAATCCGATCAAAATAAAGCTGACGCTAGCTCCCGCCCGCCGCGCTCGCCGCCACGATATTGTCGTCCGAATCGCGGTCGATCCATTCATTGTAGGGATCGATGCCGGCGAATTTCGGCGGCGCCGCCGTCACCAGATGGAACACCTGCGTTCCCGAAACCACCCGCATCGGTCCCAGCGTCAGGATCTTGTCCTTGGCGAAGGTCGCGTCGGCCGGGCTCTGGGTGAACAGGCCGATATCGACCGGCTCGTCCATCCGCGCCTCGGTCTGCTTGCCCGCGCCGTTCGCGTAATACTTGTGCGCGCTCACGCTCAGCGTCACGTCGTAGCGGCCGTCATGGCGCTTGGTCCAGGTCGCGCTCTGCGCCTTCAGGTCGTAGAGCGTGATCTTGTCGAACAGATCGGCGATGAGGCCGTCATATTTCGGCCCCGCCTCCTCGCGCAGGACGCGCAGGAAGTCCCTGGTGTTGGGATAGGGCGCGCTCTTGAAGGCGTAGAGCTGCAGCATGCGGCGCAGGGCGCGATCGACCGCCGCCTCGCCCACCGCCTCCTTGAGGCGGTACATGATCACCGCGCCCTTGCGGTAATGGATATAGGCCTGGTTCTCCACCCGGTCGAGCGGCAGTTCCTCGACCTCCTCGCTGCCGCGGTTGCGCAGATAGGAGTCGAGCTCCTCCTTGAGGAACTTGCGCACATGTTCGGGGCCGTAAAGGTGCTCCATCACCAGCATCGCCGAATACTGCGCGAAGGTCTCGTCCAGCATCGTGTCGCCCTGCTGGTCGGACCCGATCAGCTGGTGCGCCCACCATTGATGGCCGATCTCGTGCGCCGCCACGAACGTCACCAGGTCGATCTTGTCGCTGTCGGCGCGGATGGCGCGGTCGTCCTGGATGAAGCCGAGCGCCTCGGACCAGGGCACGGTGTTGGCGAAGGACTGCGCGAAGGCCGCATAGTCGGGGAATTCGAGGAAGCGCAGCTGGCGGAACTGGTAGGGCCCGAACGCCTTGCTGTAGACGTCGAGCGAGGCCTTCATCGCGCGGACCATGCGGTCCACCTCGTAGGGATGGTGCGGGTCGTAATAGACCGTCAGATCGACGCCGTGCCATTTGTCGCGCTTCTGCGCATAGGCCGCCGACTGCATCGAGAAGAAGTCGAGGATCAGCGCGCCGGACTTGAAGCGCGCCGTGCGGCGACCATCCCTGGTCACGTCGGACACCCGATAGCCCGGCGCGATCGGCGTCTGATCGGCGACGGTGGAGACGGTGATGTCGGAGCTCACCCAGTCGGCGTCATGGCCCAGGAAATTGTAGGCGCGCGCGCTGTCGTCCTCGAGCTTGGCGGGCCGCAGCTGCTCCGGCCGCAGATGATAGCGGCGCCGCTTCACCGGATCGCTCAGGAGGAAGTTCTGGTCCATGCCGAGCGACGGCGCGATGTTGCGGTTGTTGACGAAGGTGCCGTTGTCGACGACGTTGGTCTGGTTGCCGCGGTTCTTGAAGCCCCGCTGTTCCAGCACCGTGCGGAACGCGACGGTCTGCGTCTGGCCGGGCCCGAGCGGCTTGTCGAAGGCATAGATCACATAGTCGAAATCGACGTAGCGCTTTTTCACATGCGCGCCGGTCACCGACAGCGACTGCATCTTGAGGCCCTGCGGCCAGCGCACATGCACCTCGCCGAGAGGCTTGCTCTCGCGATTGACGATCCTATAGGTGCCGTTCGTCACGACCCGCGCCTGGTGCGGATAGATCGCGACGTCGAGCACCACGTCGGCGATCTTGGGCGTGGCCAGGGTGCGGTATTTGTAGAGCGTCTTCTCGTAATCCGCCGACCAGCGGTCGTTGTCGATGCTGGTGCGGTAGTCGTTCAGGATCTTGGTGTTGTAATAGATGTAGCCGCCCGACCCGAGGAAGACGAGCACCGCCAGCCCCAGCAGCACGCCGGCCCCGCCGGCCAGGCGCCGCGGCAGGCGGACAAATCGCGGCCGCAGCCGC
>DASWOE010000387.1:0-4448 GCA_036398875.1 Rhizomicrobium sp. | reverse complement strand
CGGCGACGGCGCGGGACGATCAGCTCAGCACGCTCGACGCCTATCGCGCGATGGACCTGCTGCGCGACCGCCTGGGCGAGCTCGGCATCGCGCTGGCGCATGACGAGGACGCCGCGGTCTGAGCGTCGCGGCGCGCCGCTGCGGCGATGCGCTCGCCGCCGGGCGGCAAAGGGCACCGGTTCGAGCCGATGCCCCTTTGAGCGCTGGGCTCAGAACCGTCCGCGCCCGCAGACCAGCCTGCCGTCGAAATTGGCGATGCGGCCGTCGCAGTCATAGGCGTCATCCAGCGACGTCCAGCGCCACCCGCCGTCGCGCCGCTGGCAGGTCGCGCGCAGCGTATAGCCATCCATGCGGATGTGCCGGCAGCTGCGCTGATAGGAGCCCCTGGGACCGTCCGCATAGTCGCGGCCGCGGTCGCGCCAGCCTCGCCAGCCGCATTGCAGCTGGCCGTTGTTGTTGACGATGCGCCCGTCGCAGTCGTCGGCATTGTCGAGCCAGGTGTTGCGCCAGCCCCCGCCGCTCCGGCGGCAGGTCGCGGTCAGCATGTCGCCGTCGAAATCGATATTGCGGCAGCTGTCCTCGTAGGAGCCGCTCGGCCGCCAGCTTGCCGCGGCGGGCGCCGCGAAACCAAGAAAAATCATCGCGCCGGCGAATGCCAGCACGCCCAAAGTCGCTATCTTCATCGTCCGTCTCCAGTCCGTTGTCCGATCGTAAAACGGGCGCAATCTCGCCGGCTTTCACGTATCCCCACGTGTTCGCACCTGCGAAATCCCCATGCACCCGTCGTTCATCATACCGGCTTTTGTGACGGCCGGCACCTTGCCTTCGTCCAGCCGCGGCGCGACGATCCGCCCATCAAGGGGGCGCGTGACGCGACCCGATGACCCGGGATGCACGCCCGCCGCGCCCAGGCACGCAACAGGATCGAGCATGTTTCGCTCGACCCGCAAGTTGCGCGACCAAATCCAGGGCTCTCCCTCGAGGGCCCGAAGGAGGCGCACAAATGTCGGGAAACAACATGTCGGGAAACCACGGCGGCAGAGAACCGCGCGCCGTGGCCGTGGTGGGACCCTATGGCAGCGGGAAGACCACGCTGCTGGAGAGCATCCTTTCCGTCACGGGCGCGGTGCAGAGAAAAGGCCAGGTCGCCCAGAAGAACACGGTCGGCGATTTCTCGCCGGAGGCGCGCACGCGCCAGATGAGCGTCGAGGTGAATTGCGCGACCACGCGCTATCTCGACCAGACCTTCACCTTCCTCGATTGTCCCGGATCGATCGAATTTCTCGCCGACACGCTGAACGTGCTGCCCGGCATCGACGCCGCCATCGTGGTGTGCGAGCCGGACGCCGCCAAGCTGCAGATGCTGCAGCCCTATCTGAAGCGGCTTGGCGATCTGAAGCTCCCCCACCTGCTGTTCGTCAACAAGATCGACAAGGCGCGCGGCGCGCTGCGCGACCTGCTCGCCGGGCTGCAGGCGGCCAGCGAGACGCCGCTTCTGCTGCGCCAGATTCCAACCGTCGAGAACGACGCCGTGACCGGTTTCGTCGATCTCGCGCTGGAGCGCGGCTATGTCTATCGCCCGAATGCCGCGAGCGAAGCGGTCGCCATCGCCGACACCGACGGCGAGAAACAGGCGCGTTTCGCGATGCTGGAAAAGCTCGCCGATTTCGACGAACATCTGATGGAGGAACTGCTCTCCGATATCGAGCCGCCGCGCGAAGAGGTCTGCGGCGATCTCGCCAAGGAATTGGCGCAGGGCCTGGTCGTCCCCGTCCTGCTGGGCTCCGCCGAGCGCGACAACGGCATCCGCCGCCTCCTGAAGGCGCTGCGCCACGAGGTGCCGCCCGCCTCGGCCTGCGCCGCGCGGCTCGGCGTGGACATCGGCGGCGATGCGGTGGTCCAGGTGCTCAAGACCTACCACTCCAGCCATGGCGGCAAATTCAGCCTTGTGCGCGTGCTCGGCGGCGTCCTGAAGGACGGCGCGCTGCTGCGCCGGGCCGACGGCAGCGAGGCGCGCATCGGCGGCATCTTCGCGCTCAAAGGCGAGGCGCAAACCAAGCTCGCCGAGGCCATGGCCGGCGATGCCGTCGCGCTCGGCCGTCTCGAAGGCGTTTCCACGGGCGAGACGCTCTGCGCCGGCAAGGCGAAGCTTCCCCATGTCGCGATCGAGGCGCTCACGCCGGTCTATCGCCTCGCCATCGCGGCGAGCGACCGCAAGGACGAGGTCAAGCTCACCTCGGCGATCGCGCGGCTGCGCGAGGAAGACCCGTCGCTGCTGTTCGAGCAGAATGCCGAGCTGCAGGAGATGGCGCTGGTCGGCCAGGGCGAGATCCATCTCAAGGTCGCGGTCGAGAAGCTGCACAGCAAATACGGCCTCAGGCTCAATGTCCGCCCGCCGCGCGTGCCGTACAAGGAAACCATCCGCAAAGGCATGCTCCAGCACGGCCGCCACAAGCGGCAGAGCGGCGGCCACGGCCAGTTCGGCGACGTGCATCTCGACATCCGCCCGCTGCCGCGCGGCAGCGGCTTTCTGTTCGAGGACAGGATCAAGGGCGGCGTCGTGCCGCGGCAATGGATCCCCTCGGTCGAGAAGGGCATCGTCGATTATCTCAGGAGCGGGCCGCTCGGCTTTCCCGTGGTCGATGTCGCGGTGGCGCTGACCGACGGTTCGTTCCATGCGGTGGATTCCTCCGACGCGGCCTTCCAGACCGCGGCACGCATCGCGATGACCGAGGGCATGCCGAGCTGTGCGCCGGTGCTGCTCGAATCGATCATGCATGTGAAAATCCACGTCCCCAGCGACGCGACCGCCAAGGCCAATGCGGTGGTGAGCGGCCGGCGCGGCCAGCTCATGGGCTTCGACGCGCGGCCGGGCTGGAAGGGATGGGACACGGTCGAGGCGCAGATGCCGCTCGCGGAGCTGTCCGATCTCATCATCGACTTGCGCTCCTTGACGCAAGGCGTGGGAACGTTCGAAGCGCAATTCGACCATCTCGCGGAACTGACCGGCAAGCTCGCCGACCAGGCCGTGGCGACGGCCAAGGCGGCGTGACGGGGCCGGTGGCGACAGCGCCAACGCCTTGAGCGACGGCGAAAGGAGCCTGACGGAGCGGCCATGGGCAGGCCCCGCTCCGCCAAGCCCGCGGACTGACGTCATACGCGACGCGTACTACGCTATGTGTACATGATCGCTCTTGGGCGAACAGTGCGACGCGACGGTTCGCCGAGACCGGAAAGTCGAAATTTTCCGGTCTCGACGAAGCGTGGGCGCGGGAAGTTTTGGCAATGGTGGACAATCTGAAATCGCTGTTCGAAGTTTCGCGGTTGCGAAGCTATCGCCTGCATGCCCTGAAAGGTGACCGCAAGGGGCGGTGGGCTATTACGATAAACGGACCCTGGCGTGTTTGCTTCAGGTTTGAGAATGGAGATGCCTAGGATGTCGAAGTCATCGACTATCATTAGAAAGGGATCGCTGCCGGCGTTGCATCCCGGAGCGATCCTGGCTCGGGAGATGGAAGCTTGCGGGCTGTCCGCCCAGGCGCTGGCGCTCAAGCTGCGCGTGCCCGCCAACCGCATCTCCGAGATCGTCGCGGGACGGCGTTCGATTTCCGCGGAGACGGCGCTGCGGCTTGGTCGCTATTTCGGCACCGGGGCCGATCTGTGGGTGAGGTTGCAGGCGTCCTACGATCTCGCTGTCGCCGAGCGCGAGCATGGCAAGACCGTTCGGCGCGAGGTCGAAGCGGCGGCCTGACGTCGCCGTCCCGATCCGCCGCCGGCAGCCCCACCCCATCGGCGCGGCGAAGCCTTTCCGACGGTCGAACGGCGAGACGACGCGCGTCATCGCATCTTGCGCGCCGTCAAGACCTCTTCGGAAAGTGCTGCGCCAGTTCGCGCCCGCAGGCCTCGATCGCCGGCACCAGGGCATCGGCCAGCCGTCCGTTTCGCGCCGCCGCGGCGCAGTCGGCCACGATCGCGTTCCAACGCGGCTGTCCGATCTTGCGGTCCAGCGCGTCGTCCGTCACCAGTTCGACATAGCGCTCCCCGAGCGAGACGAACAGCACCATGCCGACCTTGCGCTCATGCGCCGCCAGGATGCGGGCCGCGAAGGCGCGATGCGCGAACTGCCGCGCCTGCTCATGCTTGAGCCGCTTGGGCACGACCATCAGCTTGAACCTGGGCCATTCCAGCAGCAGGGAGACGACGACGAAGACCGCCGCCGCCACGCCGAACGCATCGTCCGCCGGCAGCAGCGGCCGCAGCACCGCGATCAGCCCGCCCGCCGCCAGCGCGGCAAAGGCGCCGAACGCGACGGGATAGAGCGCGTAATGGTCGCTGACCGGCACCGTCAGCAGCTCGAATCGCGCCACGGTGCCGGCGCGCACCGCGTCCACGGTCTTCGCCAGCCGTCTATGATCGGTCGCCGAGAGCTTCGCCATCACCAATGTCCC
>DASWOE010000386.1:0-3834 GCA_036398875.1 Rhizomicrobium sp. | reverse complement strand
AAGGCGGGACCGATGCCGCGCAAGGCACAATCCGAACCGAGTTTTCTCGAAGGCCCGCCCCGGCCCGCGCCGCAGGCCGCGCCGCCGCCCAAGCCGCGCCGCCGGCGCGCCTGGCCCTATGCCGTCCTGCTGCTGCTCGCCTGGACCGCCATTGTCGGTGCGGTGTTCTGGTCGCATTTCCTGTCCGACCTGCCCGACACCACCAAGCTGATGATCGCCGGCTCGTCCCACGACGTGACCATCCTGGACGACAAGGGCCGGCTGATCGCGCGGCGCGGCCTGACCCAGGGCGAGCGGGTCGATGTCGCCCGGCTGCCGCCCTATGTCGCCAACGCCTTCATCGCCATCGAGGACCGCCGCTTCCGCTCGCATTTCGGCATCGACCCGGTCGGGCTGGGGCGCGCCGCCTATGAGAACATGCAGGCCGGCTATGTCCGCCAGGGCGGCTCGACCCTGACGCAGCAGCTCGCCAAGAACCTGTTCCTCTCGCCCAGCCGCACCTTCGAGCGCAAGACGCAGGAGGCGATGCTCGCCCTCTATCTGGAGTCGCGCTATTCCAAGGACCAGATCCTCACCCTCTATCTCAACCGCGTCTATTTCGGCGCCGGCGTCTACGGCATCGAAGCGGCGGCGCAGCGCTTCTTCGGCAAACATGCCGAGCAGATCACCTTGCCCGAGGCCGCGATGCTGGCCGGCAGCGTCAAGGCGCCGGCGAAATACAACCCGCTGGCCGATACCGACGCCTCGATGCAGCGCGCCGCAATCGTCCTGCAGGCGATGCAGGACTCCGGATTCATCGACGGCCGGACGCGCGCCGACGCGCAGGCGACGCGGCCGCGCATCGTGCGCGGCACCGGCACGCCCGGCTCGGGCTATTTCACCGACTGGGTGCTGAGCCGGCTGTCGGGCTATGTCGGCGACGCCGACGATTCGCTGATCGTCGATACCACCTTCGACCTGGACGCGCAGCGCCAGGCCGAGCGGGCCGTGGCGCAAGGGCTCGCCGCCCAGGGCGCGGCACTGCATGCGAGCCAGGCGGCGCTGGTGGCGCTGACGCCGGACGGCGCGGTGCGCGCCATGGTGGGCGGGCGATCCTATGAGCAAAGCTCGTTCAACCGCGCCACCGATGCGCTGCGCCAGCCGGGCTCGGCGTTCAAGCCCTTCGTCTATCTCACCGCCTTCGAGCACGGCCGCACGCCCGACGACGTCATGAATGACGGGCCGGTGGACATCCATGGCTGGAAGCCGAGCGACTATGAGGGGCGTTATGAGGGCCAGATGAGCCTCACCACCGCCTTCGCCAAATCCTCCAACGCGGTCGCGGCGCAGCTCACCCAGGAGGTCGGGCCGGCCGCCGTCGTCAAGACGGCGCGGCGGCTTGGCATCGTCTCGCCGCTGAACGCGGTGGCCTCGCTCGCGCTCGGCACTTCGGACGTCTCGCCGCTCGAATTGACCTCGGCCTATGTGCCCTTCGCCAATGGCGGCCGCGGCGTCAACAGCTTCGCCATCATCCGTATACGGACAAGAAGCGGCAAGGTGCTGTATGCGCGGCAGGGTTCGGGCCTGGGCGAGGTGATGTCCGCCGACGACAATCAGAAGATGACGCGGCTGATGGTGGCGACGGTGACGACGGGCACGGGACGGGCGGCGCGGCTGGACGGACGGCCGACCGCGGGCAAGACCGGGACGACGCAGGATTTCCACGATGCCTGGTTCGTCGGCTTCACCGCCGACCTCGTCTGCGGCGTGTGGATCGGCAACGACGACAACGCGCCGATGGTGCATGCCACCGGCGGCACCCTTCCGGCGAAGATCTTCCGCAATTTCATGACGCTGGCCGAGGGCGATCTTCCGGTGAAGCCGCTGGCCGGCCAGCCGGCGACCGACGCGGTCGCGGCCGCCATCGCGGCGACAGCTGCGCCGCCACAGACACCGCAGCCGCAGCAAACCCAGGCGCCGGATGCGCCGGACGACGAGGCCAAGCCGCAGACGATCGAAGGGCTGATCGACAAGCTGTTCGGCAGCACCGGAAAGTAGCCGAAACGGGCATCTCGCCGCCCTGCTGCACGCCGATCCGACGCCGCCGGTTGCGCTTCGTTGCAAGGCGCGGCACGGGTCTCTATCCTGCGTCCCGGCACGAGGCGTTTTCTGCCATGGCGCACGCGTATCCTGTAGTGCTCGATTGGATCGACCGGCTTGAGGAGTTCAAGTCCGCGGACGAGGCATGGCGGAGCTTCCTGTCCTTCGTGCGCCGCTATGGTTTCAGTTATGGCGGGATCGCCGATCTTCCCAATGCGCGCCGGCAGGGCCTCAGCAACGTCCTGGCGCTGACCTGGCCCGAGAGCTGGCGCGCCTGTTACGCCGCCGGAAAATATCTGCGCCGCGATCCGTCCGTGCGCGCCCTTGCGCACACGCGCGAGCCGTTCACCTGGACCGAGGGCCTCGCCTTCGACCGCTATTCGCGCGCCGAGCGCAACATCGTGTTCGAAGCGCGCAATCACGGCCTCAACAGCGGCTTCGTCGTGCCCATCAGCGGCATTCGCTCCGGCGCCGCGGTGGTGACGATCGCCGGCGAGGACACCGACCAGTCCCCGCGCGCCCGCGCCGAACTGCACTTCGCCGCCATCTATGCGCAGGCCCGCATCCGCGCCCTGTTGACCGACCAGCCGAACCGGGCGGAGATGCCGCGCCTGTCGCCGCGCGAATGCGAATGCCTGGAATGGGCCGCGATGGGAAAGACCGATTGGGAAATCGGCGAGATCCTCACCATCGCCGCGCGGACGGCGGGCTCGCACATCGAGCGCGCCAAGGAAAAGCTGGGCGTCGCGACCCGCATCCAGGCCGTGGTCATCGCCTTGCAGAGCGGCATCATCTCCGTCTGAAGAGCCGCGGCGCAAAACTATTTCGCGTTTTTTGTCAATTGGGCGATCCCCCAAATGCGCCACGACGGCCGCCGGGCACATCGTCGCTTCCTGAACCCGGGAGGCGCCAGTGCTGTATCTCGTCGATCGCCGCAATCGCGAGGAATTCCTGCCTCAGCTCGAGGAGATGTTCCGCATCCGCCACGCCATTTATGTCGAGGGCCGCGGCTGGCGCGCCATCGCGCGCGCCGACGGCCGCGAGATCGATCAATTCGACACCGAGGATGCGAGCTATCTTCTGGGGCTGAACGAGCAGGGCGGGGTGACGAGCGGGGTGCGCCTTTTGCCGACCACCGGCCCCCATCTGATGCGCGACGTCTTCGCGCACACGGTGACCTGGGGCCGCGTCCCCTGCGACGCGCGCGTCTTCGAGATGACGCGCTATTTCGTCTGGGGCGATGTGCGCGGCGACGCGCGGCGTCAGGCGGTGCGCGAGGTGTTCTGCGGCATCGTCGAATATGCCCTGGCGCATCGGCTGAGCCATATCAGCGTCGTCTGCGACACGTTCTTCGTGCCCCGGCTGCTCGAGGCCGGCTGGAAGCTGCATCATCTGGGCCTGCCGACCGATTATCCGGAAGGGGTTTGCGCCGCGGTGCTGCTGGAGGTGACGCCGCAGCGCCTGGCGGAGATGCGGGCCCGGCTGGGCGCCAGCGGCCCGGCGCTGACCTTCAGCGCCTTTCCGCCGCCCAATGCCGAGGGTCGCGACGATGCTGTTGCGGCCTGACGCCTTCGCCCGGCCGAGCGTCCCGGTACCGCCGGTGCCGGCGGCACGGGTGCGCGACGACGACATCGCGGCGTTCCAGCGCGACGGCGTGATCTGTCTGCGGCAGACCCTGTCGCAGGACGACGTCGCGACGCTGGCCGGCGCGCTGGACGGACTTTCGCAGCGGATCGGCACCAGCGCGGCCGGCTA